>NZ_CAAAFM010000002.1:133382-375551 GCF_900634605.1 Chlamydia buteonis | reverse complement strand
ACTGTACTCGAGGAGGTTGTGGCTGTTAGTGCTGCGAAAGATTTTGATGCAGAGAGGATGGGATCTTCATAAGCATTGCCGTCGGCATCGACTAGATTGACAGCATTGATGGTGACGGTTTTACTTGCTGTAGTGGCTGCGACTTTAGCAGGAGTACCCCCCCCCCCCCCAATGAGGCAACGTTAATGTCCAAATTAGTTAGGGTGATAGTTTCTCCTCCTGAGGAAGGTGTCTGTAATGTGGTTCCTAGATCCATGACAACGGTAGAGCCCTTTGTCTGTGTAATTTTTTTTGCTTCTAGAGTGACACCATCTTTAAGGACTAAAGAACCCGCACCTATTTTTAAGGGCTGTTTGAAATATGATTTCAGATTGTCTGCATCCGTTTTTTCTTTATCAGATAATCTTTCTCCAGAAAAGACAATCTTGCCTGTATAAGTAGAGCTGTCAGTTTTATTTAGTTCTATTTCTGTTACAGTATCCCCTGTGTTAGCGATAGGGTCATAGAAGAAAATACCAAACCCGTCTTTAGCATTTAGCTTTGTAAATTTGCCGCTAGTGCCTAAATCAATAGCATTTCTTTTGATTGTACTGCCACTAGTTGTGATGATTTTGTTCCCATCAAAGGTAATATCTCCAAGATTCGCGGTTAGACTACACTCACTGCTGGTATCATCCAAACAAATAGCTCCGCCTTTAGGGGATGAATTATGGGATACAGAGTTATTAGAAAATAACGTAGGACCACCCGAGACGATGGTTAGTTTATCAGCATAAATAGCGCCGCCGCTTGTACTGGAAGAGTTCTCTGAGAAAAGCAGATTCTGATTATTTTCTAGCTTTAGTTCAGCAGTAGAGCTGCTTGCTTTACACTGAATAGCGCCACCCTCTGTTGTCGAACAGTTTTTATAGAAGACAAGACTAGAGTTATCTTTGATAGTTGTGTTCCCTGTAGCTTTGATGGCTCCGTAACCAGTAGTTCCTGGAGGGCAATAGGCACATGAAAATAATGAAAATCCTGAGATGCCTAAGGTTTTATTGGTACCACTAACATTAATCGCTCCTGGATTGCTTGCTTGTGTAGTAATATTATCAAAACACAGCATGTAACCATTTCCTATAAAAGAAAGATTTTCAGTTGTTTCTGTGAAACAACTTTTTTCTAGGGGTGAATTTTTCCCTGCAAAGGAGATACATACATTACCTTCACAAGTATAAATTGCTCCTGAAGAAGTCTCTTTTACCTGGAATTTCTCAGATGTTATATTCCCGTTATAGCTATCAGCAGATGTTAAGGTTTCTTCTTTTGCTTGAGCAAAGCCCAAGGAACTGGAGGCAAATAGGCTAGAGGATATTAAAAACCAGTAGACTGGGTGTTTCATAAGTTCATGCTTTGGGTGATTTGAGATAGCCCAAATCGATCATAAAAATATTAAAAAGTCAAGTGGATCGTCTCTAATTTAGACACAAATCCAACCTTTTACATATGCGTATTTGTGATTGCAAAGATAAGTAGGCTTTTGGAAGATGATGAAATAGAAACTATTTCTTATTTCTTTTCATGATCTATCTGTGATCTAAATCATGAGTAAATAAAGAATCACAATATGAGAGGAACCGTGGTATAATTCTCACATCAGTAAGTTCAGATTAAAGATACTTAGGAAGTACCATTTATGATGCCAAGGTCGCTGTTTGCTGTTTTTGTGTTTGTTATTGCTATAGAAGGATTTGCCGCAAAGATATTTTGTGAAGGTGTGTCTATCCCACAAGATCAGTATGAGGATTTTTGGAATCTTGATCCCTACTGTTTGGAAAGCTTGTGTGCTTATTTTGTGGTACATGGTGATCACCAAAGTAGACAGAAACTGGAAAAGTTTTTTCCCCGGCTAACTGTTCACGAACTGAAAACTTTATCTAATTGTGTTTTATTATCTAAAAATCCTGATTATGTTTTTTCAAAAGAAGATGTTGAAGTTATAAAAAAACTGAACCTGCAAGGGGTCTCTTTTCTATGCTACAATGATGATGCGTCTTTTCTTCCTGAAAAAGATCTTGCGCGTGCTCTGGTATACGCCGAATTCCCCGGAGCAGAGGGGAAGAGTAAAGCAGAACATTATACACATTATTTAGATATTTTAGCTCTGCGTGCTTATATAGAACGTCAGCGATACTTAGATAGGGAACAAAGTCCGTTAGGATCCGAGGCTTATCATAGAGCAACTATAGAAGCTCTGAATACGATTCTATTTTATGAAGAAGGGATTCGTTATCCATCAAAAAATGAAATGTTTTCCGATGAATTTTCTTTTTTATCTTCAGTAGCAGACCGAAAATTCGGTGTCTGCTTGGGTGTTTCTTCTCTTTATTTATCCCTAGCACAACGTTTAGAGCTCCCTTTAGAATCAGTTACGCCCCCCGGGCACATCTACTTAAGATACGGAGGGGGAAAGGTCAATATTGAAACTACTGCAGGAGGAAGACATCTTCCTACGGAGCATTATTGTGATTGTTTAAACGTTGATGAATTAAGAATACGCTCTGAAAAAGAGCTTATAGGCCTAACTTTTATTAACCAAGGGTCTTTTGCTTTGCAAAAGCAACAATATCAAGAAGCTGACTTAGCTTATGAAAAAGCCAAGGAGTATGTAGACGATCATGAACTCGAAGAGCTTTTGGGGATTGTAAAAATCCTAAAAGGTCAGAGAAAAGAAGGGGAGGCTCTTCTTAAAAGCTCTTCACAAACACAGACTATAGGGTCAGTAGCTCATGATTACTTGCAAGGGAATATAGATGAAGCAACATTGAAGCTATTGTTTACACATCCAGGATCTACATACGACGAGGTCCTTTCTTACCAAGAGGCTTTAAAAAAGGCTGTGCAACGCTCACCCAAATGTTGTGAATCTCGTCGTAGGCTTGCTTCTGTATTACTTCATCTTGGGAAAATAGCTGAGGGTGTGGCTCTTTTAGAGCAGAGTGCTAAGGAAGCGCCAGAAGACATCGCTCTGCATTTAAAATTATCTAAGATTCTTTGCGATCGTCATGATTATGCAAAGGCTCAGAGATATTTTTTAATAGCGGATGGCCTATTGAAAGGTAGGGGTATACAGAATGAAGATAAGAAGTCGTTTACTCTGTACCACGAAATACGAAAAAAAATGTTTTCAATAGCGCCTTAATATTAATGTTTTGATTTATTGAGATTAATATTAATTTTCTATATACTTATTTGTCCGTTGTTTTTATTATATGTGTTTTATGACTGCTAGTGTAAAGGGAAAGCCGGCCCCCGCCCGATTGAGTATCACGGATATTCGCTCTAGGTCTGCAGATCTTATGTTAACAATGAATCAGAGAGCTTTTGTTGTTCCGCGATATAGAGTCGTTCTAGAACTTGCAGCTGCTATTATAGGAGCAGGGTGTTTCGCGTTATCTATGGCCTCCGCAGCCGGTTTCGTAACTGTTAGTTTGGGTATTTGGCTAGTGCCCACAGGATGTGCTCTAGGCGCTGCTCTGCTAACTTTCGCGATTACATCTACTCTTTTACTACAGAGTGAACTAAGTCGAGAAAGGGGGTGGAGAAGTATTGTTATGCGCTGGAATGACTTAGTAAGTGATTTAGAGAAATTGTATATACCTTCTAGGACACGCATAGGACATCCAGTTCATCATTCTTGAAATTGAGGTGTACTTAAGGCGAGTGGTTAATAAACTTTTTATTGTCCTGTGTTTATGCTTTTTCCTGAAGATGTTTCAATAGAAAAATTATAAATCAATGTTTTAGGTGTATCATGTCGTGTAAGCAAGTCGTGTTGGACATACGTGATGGTTTAGGTTTTAGTGGTTTTACTTCTGCTCGTCTTGTGCAGAATAAATTGTCTGTTAATTTGACTCGCCTGATTATGACCTTAGTCGCCTTACTTCTTGGTTTAGGTGCTTTAATCTGTGGTATTGGGACTTGCACAGCAGCAGCGTTTACAGTTATGTCTCTAGCTGGTGGTGCTTCTATAGTCCTAGGATTAGTCTTGCTCATGTTAGCTAGCTACTGGGGGTACGGTGCTATATCTAGTTATCGTCATAAAATGGTGCGGCTTGCTCCAAATCTATAAACCCCCTAATTTATTTTCTCAAACAGAGTGTAAGCATTATTGAGATAAGTAATTCAAGTTTGTTGAAAACCGTTCTATAATTTTAAAATTATAGAACGGTTTTTTATGTGATAATTTCTTCATGAGCTTATTTTTAATAAATACAGGAGGAGTATCTGGAGATACGCCTAAGGGTATATGTATCTAGTTAACAAATAACTTCTTCTTAGTGATTGTTATCAAAATGCCCTTATAAGTTGGTTATAAATATGTAGGCAGAGTTCTGGTTCATTTCTGTTTTTATGTACTTAAAACTTAATATTTTATATTGTTCTCCTAAAAATTAAGATAGGAGGTGGTTATGGGTTTCGTAACGAACCTTAACGCAGTTGCTTCTGGTTTAGGACGAATTGATTTATCAAAAGAAGCTATTCCCGCTTTTAATAAACAACGCTTATGCTCCAGTGTAACCCGAGTTGTTATTGCAGTACTAGTAGCCATCGTAGCGATAGCATCTCTTATTGTGGCTAGCATGAGTTGCTCTGCTGGTGGAACAGCTGCATACTGTGGTGTTCTTACAATTGCTGTATCTCTAGTTGGACTTGTTTGGTCTGCTATTATATTAAAACGTATGTTTGTTAACAGATAAGATATGATATAACCCTTTTGAAATTACTCTACAAAGGGCTTATGATAGATTAGGGGTTAGACTTTTCTGAGAAAATCTCTCTTTCTAGTAAGGGCAGGAGTTGTGACTATTTTGGAGATTGCTTAAATTGTATAAATCGGCATTTTTCCGTTGTAGCATGAATCATTGCCCACAGACACTATTTGCAGACGTATTTTTTTGAGAATAATACTATAGTTTTAGTGTGATTAGCCGTATCCTCGTCTATGTTTATATTGAAACATGTATTTATTGAAGAAGTCGCTTGTATCCCGAGATTATGAATCCACTTTGCAAAGAAGGATTTAATTATAGCGTTTATTTCTAAAGTTCAGTTTTAAATAAACATTGATCTATTTTTAAAAGAAATAACTCCTTAAATTAGGTTTCCACCGGATCTGTCTAGATTTATATAAAAGAGTTTTTCTTTTTTTCATAATTTAAGAAATGTCTTCCTAGTGCTTCAAGAAAATAGATTTTATTTTTTGAAAAGGATCAGTGTTATCAAAGTCTTGTAGCAGGTAATATTTGCGCTAGGGCGGTTTCTTTCTCATTATTTTTATGATCAGAGAGGAATCTCTGATTGAATGTTTGCATCTTGTTATATAATCTATGTGCTGTCTCTGGGTATTTATGAAAATAGAGGGGTTTTGATGCCTTTTATTGAAAATGTGAAAGATGTTTTTGGTGGTTTAGGGAATTGTGATCTATCCGTAGACAAAATCCCTGCATTTAGAGCAGAGCGTAGATGTGTAGATATCAGTAGAATTGTTGTTGCTGTTGTTGGTGCTATATTTTCTATTGCAATTTTAGTTCTTGGAGTGACAGCTTTAAATTTATGTTGTCCGACTTCTGCATTGGCAGGTGGATGTGCAATTGTTTTGGGGATCCTTTTATTGTCTTGGGTTGTGGTAATGATTCTTCGTTTATGTGGCGTGGGGAAAATTATTAAAGAACCTTTGAAAATAGCTGTGGGTATAGAAGAAGGAGATAGGGCTAACCGCGTAGTGAGCGACGTGCGAGCTGCGGAAGTTTGTAGTTAAATGACTATGGAAATAACAATAGATTGTAACTAACTGTGGTTAAGAAAGAATGATGGACACACAATTTTTTAACGTGTTGTTTATTCTTAAGAACAAAGAGGGGCTTTAGGAGAATCTTTCCAAAGTCCTTTTTTGTTATTCTTGTATATTGCAATCATCCCTTTCCCTTACTATAGTTAGCTCAATATAAGCAGAAGATAGAAAATCTCAAAAAGGCAAGGAGTTTGCTCCATGGAAAGCGAGCAGAATATTGGAATTGAGTTTTTAGGTGACTATAAGATTCTCTGTTATTTGCGAAAGGACTTATGGTGCCAAGATATCCTTGCTGAGCACCGTTTTATAAAAAAACGGTATATTTTAAAACTACTTCATTCTGAATTGTCCTCTTCAGAAGCATTTATGAATGCTTTTCATGAAACTATTATAAAATTAGCTACAATGAAACATCCTGGAATTCTCTCTATAGAAAATGTTTCACAAGCAGATAGTCAGTATTTTTTAGTGACTAAAGAAAAAGAAGTTCCCACTCTTTCCCTAAGTCAATATCTTTCTAGTTTCCCTCAGGGATTATCAGAGTTAGAAATTCAGGATATTGTTGTTCAGTTGGCAGAGGTTTTAGATTATGCACACTCTAGAGGATTAGTTCATGGTGGCCTGAGTTTAGACTCTGTACATGTGGATCTTTCAGGACAGTCTCCTATGGTGTTTTTACCTGAGTTAGGATTTTCTTTTTTGCTCAAGGATCAATATACTGAGCATCTTTTAACAAAGTTTTCAGAGAGATCATCTTTAGATAAGTTAAAGGAATTACTTGTGTTTCAGGCCCCAGAACCTATATCAGGAACAATTTCTGAAGATGTTTATGCTTTCGGAGTGATTGTTTACTTTTTGTTGTTTAGGAGGTTCCCTCAGGGAGTATTTCCTTTACCATCAGAAGCTTTCCCTGATTACATTTATTCATGGGATCAATTAATTAAGTCTTGTTTGAGTTATTCTATAGATAAAAGACCCAAGAAACTGACTCCCTTAATTGTAAAAAAAACACTGGGAGAACAGCTCGTTACTGCTAAAATGCAGTGTAGAGAAGAACAGCTGAGGGAAATAAGTGACGAACCCCAGGTTCCTAGCGTTGCGAATATTTTCCGGGAAGGTGAGAGCAGAATAAATCAAGAACCTTCTGATCATTTAGCCTTTGTTCTTGTAGAAGCAAAATCTATAGACGAGGCTATGGATACTTCTGTAGATTCTACCGAAGAGGTTGTTAGGGAAGATGAAAGCTATTCTAATGCATTGCAGTCCTTATTAATACGAGAGCCTGTTGTTAGCCGTTATGTAGAAGAAGAAAAAGAAGAGGTGAAACCTCAACCCTTGTTCACAGAAATGGTATTTATCGAGGGAGGAGCTTTTATTCGAGGGAGTCGCGAAGGGCAAAGAGACGAACATCCTATACATGAGATTTTCCTGCAGAGCTTTTTCTTAGATATACATCCTGTGACCAATGAGCAATTTGTGCGTTATTTAGAATGTTCGGGAAGTGAACAGGATAAATATTATAATGAGCTGATCCGTCTTAAAGATTCGCGAATACAACGGCGTTCAGGCAAGCTGGTTATCGAGCCAGGTTATGCTAAACATCCTGTTGTTGGTGTTACTTGGTACGGTGCTTCTGGCTATGCTGATTGGGTAGGGAAGCGTCTCCCTAGAGAAGCTGAATGGGAAATAGCCGCGTATGGAGGTGTTTCTCAGCAGCGTTATCCTTGTGGTGAAGAAATAGATAAGAGTCTGGCGAATTTCTTTAGTTCTGATACAACAGCAGTAATGAGTTATCCTGCAAATGGCTATGGATTATATGATATGGCAGGAAACGTATATGAGTGGTGTGAAGATTGGTATAGCTATGATTTCTATGAACTTTCTGCTCAAGAATCACACGCGCCTCAAGGCCCTGCTCAAGGGGTTTATCGCGTCTTGCGCGGTGGTTGCTGGAAAAGCTTAAAAGATGATCTTCGTTGTGCTCATCGTCATCGTAATAATCCTGGTGCGGTAAATAGTACCTATGGCTTCCGCTGCGCAAAAGGAGTTAAGTAAATACTGCATGCAAAGTACATATTCCAGAGAACAATATATCTCTCTGTGTAAAGATATCGAAGAAGATGATTATCGCTATTATGTTCTTCATAATCCCACAATCTCAGATTATGACTATGATATGAAAATGCGGCAGCTTCTTTCTATAGAAGCTCAGCATCCTGAATGGAAGGTATTATGGTCTCCATCTATGCGTCTTGGGGATCGAACTTCAGGGAGCTTCCTTGTTGTAGCTCATGCGCACCCCATGCTTTCTATTGCTAATGCCTATACTTTAGAAGAGCTTTACGAGTTCTTTTTTCGTATAGAGAAAGCGTTGGGGTATACTCCAAAATACACTGTAGAAATAAAAATAGATGGTATTGCCGTATCTATTCGTTATGAGCAGAGAGTCCTTGTACAGGCTTTAAGCCGTGGGAATGGACGTAAGGGAGAGGATATCACAGCAAATATTCGTACGATACGCACGCTTCCTCTACGTTTATCAAAAGAGGCTCCAGAATTCCTTGAGGTTCGGGGTGAGGTATTTTTTTCACGAGCTACTTTTTGCCAGATAAATGCTGCACAAAGGCAAGCTGAGAAACCTGAATTTGCTAATCCAAGAAATGCTGCTGGTGGCACTTTGAAATTGTTATCTGCTAAGGAAGCAGCACAAAGAAACTTAGAAATTTCTATTTATGGATCGTTAGCAGAAGAGAATAAGCGATCGCATTATGAGAATCTCTTGTTGTGTAGGGAGTGGGGATTCCCTGTATTCGGTCAGCCACGTCAGTGCCAAACTATAGATGAAGTAGCAGCCTCTCTCCATGAGATAGAAGCGTTGCGAGATCAACTTCCCATGGAAATGGATGGTGTGGTGATCAAAGTAGATGATATAGAAGATCAAAAAGTCTTAGGAATGACAGCGAAGCATTATCGCTGGGCACTAGCGTACAAGTATGCGCCAGAACGAGCTGAAACTATTTTAGAAGATATCTTAGTTCAAGTGGGCAGAACGGGGGTATTGACCCCCGTGGCTAAGCTGCGACCTGTCGTTTTGTCAGGATCAAGGGTTTCTAGGGCTTCTCTATACAATGAAGATGAAATTGAGAGAAAAGACATCCGTATAGGTGACACTGTATATGTAGAGAAAGGCGGAGAAATTATTCCTCAAGTTGTTGGTGTTTGCCTAGAAAAGCGTCCGGAAGGCTCACGGCCCTGGGTTATGCCCGAATACTGTCCTGTTTGTCATCGGAAGGTAACTCGCGAATCTGATAAAGTGTCTGTCCGTTGTACGAACTCCCTGTGTTCTGCAGGAGTTATTGAAAAAATCCGCTTTTTTTGTGGAAGAGATGCTTTAGATATTGATCATCTTGGTGAAAAGGTTATTACGAAGTTATTTGATTTAGGTTGTATTCATCGACGCTGTGATATTTTTCAAATTACTGAAGAAGATCTCCGCCAGGTTCCAGGATTTAAAGATAAGTCCATAAGAAACGTGCTTAAAAGTATAGAGAAAGCTAAAAGTGTTCCTTTAGATCGTTTTATTACTGCTCTTGGTATTCCTTATGTGGGTATAGGCGGAGCCAACGCTCTTGCACAACATTTTCTTTCTTTAGCGTCTGTAATGGCTGCCTCTTTGGATGATCTGAAAGTTGTAGAGGGAATCGGAGATAAAGTTGCAGAGTCTATAGTTGCTTATTTTAATCAACCAGAACATCTCGAAGAGATTCAAAAAATGCTTTCTCTAGGGGTGCATGTTTTGCCTTGCCATAGGGAAAGTTCTTCTTGTTTAGGGAAAACCTTCGTAATTACGGGAAGCCTTGAAAAATTGACTAGATCCGAAGCGGAAACTTACATTCGCAATTGTGGAGGTAAGGTGGGTTCTTCCGTTTCTAAAAACACCGACTATCTTGTTGTAGGCCAGGATCCAGGATCCAAGTTAAAAAAGGCCCAAGAACTTGAAATTCCCATTCTTAGCGAGGATGAGTTGTTAAAAATTCTTCACTGAAGTCAAATTATCCCATTTGTTAAGTTCTTAATTATTTTTATTAATAAAAATTATAAGAATAATCTTTGCATATATGATTTAATATAAATTCTTTTAGAGTTATAATGCTTATCTAAAAGTTCTATATTTTGAGGTTGTCTGTGTCTATTTCTCTAGTTAATGGAGACACTAATCAAAATTCTCTGAGAGAACAGCTTGATTCTGTTTCCTCACCATCTCCATTGAGCCCAGAGGCAAAGGGCCTGCGTGTGGGATTAACTACTCAGCAAGCTCTTTTGGACGCTGTAGAGGTAGAACTCTCCTCTATGGAACAAACGGATCTGAGAAAGATGCGTTTGTACAAGATTGCCCTTATTATTTTGACACTAGTAGGATCAGCAATTGTTTTTGCTATTCCTGTATTGATGATTTTCAATATCAGTCTGTGGATTCCTGCTGTTATTGCTCTAGGTGTGACGGTATTTAACTGGCTTGCCAGCACGAGATTACGCGCACGTTGTCAAGAGATAAGATTAAAATATCGTTCTTTACAGATTTATCACAGACATTTAATTAGTAAGCATCAGGATTTAAGGAGCTCGACTTTATCTAAGTATCATATTGAGATTCCTAAGGGGGAATCTTTAACAGAGAAGCTTCTTGCTAAGCTACGTCCAGACATGAGAAAAAATGTCTATGACGGAGGAGCAACTCTTGATAAAAATATCGGGTTATCTGGGGAAATTAACTCACGTTATCAATGTAACGCACTTTTAGGTATCGATGATATTGATGATACAGCCTGGAAAAAACGTCTTTCTGATGTGTTGAATACTAAGGTCGAGTTATTAAAGAATAATTCCGCGTACTCTACTTTACGCACACTTTCTAACTCTTCTCTTCAAGAAGCTGGGGTAGATTTGCCGGCACTCCTCCCAGGAGTAGATTTCCTAGACTTTGCAAAATCTTTGATGAGTATCTGTGGATTTGGAAATAAAGTAGGTCTGGAGATTCGTCAGACTATAGACCAGTATGAGCGCACATACTTACATAGTAAGACGCTTTCGTCCTGGCTATTAGATATCACACCGGCTACACGTTTATATTTGTCTCAGGAACAACAAACTGTTGATATTACCTTAGATATATTCACAAATCTCCAAATGCATATAACTAAGGTCCAACTTGCAGATTGGTTAAAACGGTTTGAATCTTGGAAAATGGATGTATATGCTTTATCTGAAGACCCTACGTTAACTGATCTGCATCCAAAAATTAAAGCCGGCGCTAATGAGCTGAATACTCATGAGAGTGTAGATGCTACGCGTCAGTCGATGGTTAGAAATATTTTAGATCAGCTTGAAAATATCATCTCAGAACATAATTCTGGGAATGTTGTAGAGGCAAATACTATAAAAACAACTCTTCAAGCATCGATAAATACAGAGATTAAGAGCATACGTAAATTCCTAGGGGATAAGCGTGCAAATTCTGAGGATTTATCCAATAAAGTGCAAACAGAGTTTATCGGTTATCTTGCTAATCTTGGAAATCTGAGTTCTTTGTTTGATAAAATCCATAGGTGTATACAGCTTGGGAAGTTTGTCCGGGTGGATATAGAGAAGGCCATCCAGAAACATCCTGACAATCAGCGTATTAGAATTTTGAGCTCTATAAACCAACTGTTAAACTTAGTAAATAAGGATAGTTGGGGGGCTATATCCACGAAACCTGTAGAAGAGATTCTCCAAGAAAAGAATGCAATTATTCAAGATTTAGGAAAAGCCCGCCAGAAGGTCGAAGAGTGGAGTGAGAAGTATAACACCTTTAAATCTCAAAAGATGACTCTAGTCTTGATGAATGATTTCTCAGAGAACTATGCTACTATAGAGCGTGAAATCGATAAGTTAAAGACATCGCATCATCAAGCTGAGGATGTAACAGACTTTATCCACGGATGTCGTACTTTCTTAGATAAGACCCACAGTGCTCTTGGAGGTGCTAAAGCTCTTCCTACTAAAGAAGATATAGCTGCATGGGCCGAGGAGTTTAAAGCTCTTATGGGGGAGTTGCACTCTATTGTTCCTGAAATTCAGGGTATTGGGCAAAGAATTCAAGTTGAAGGGACAACTACAAGATCCTTGTTATGGCAGGCACTGACCAGTAAGGAGTCTTCATTAAAGACGGCATCTAAGAAGAAGGGATTAGATCTCGTAGCCGCTATTAAATCGAATCAACCGAGACCTCAGGAAAATATCGATGTTTTACTTGATTCAGGTATTGATCATATACAAGCGATCCTTGCGGAGATGGCTCATTTAGAACAATCTTTAAGTTCTCCCAATAACATTGCTGTTGAAGAGGTAATACGTGCGTCTAATCAGCTATTTTCAGTTATGCATGATCCTAGATCTGGTAAGTTAGCAGATTTAGAAACAGTATTGTCATCATATAGTGAACAGGATGTCCCCATAGCGGTTGCAGAACTTGGAGAGATAGTAGAAAGTACTGCTCAAACGGTTAGTGATGCTCAGAGTGTAAGCAAGAGTTTCTGGGAAACACGCAATCAGGACTTAAGCAGTTTCTTGAGTCTGGTACAAAAAATAGCCAGTAAGTGGAACAAAAGACAGGCTGTGGTGATGTTCGCCTTGGGGCTAGGTGTGCTTATCATTAGCTTATCTCTATTGTCTCTGCAAATGGTATGGTTGCCGATAGGTCTTATTGCTACGGCACTGGTCTTACAAATCGTGCCTATGATTTTTGACCGCATCATCGAAAAGAAAACTTTTGATGTGCGTGTAGCATCATTAGCAAAAGATTTACTACCTTCAACAAAGATTCTCCCTTCAGAATTTAACAATCTCGATGTACAGCGTCTTTCTCGAGTTCAAGATATTTTACAACTAGAAGGTTTTGAGTATAGCTGGGCTAGGGAAATAATTCGTGATTTAGATGGAGATCCTTCTAATAAGAAGGACGATTTCAAAAAATCTATCCAAGATCTTAAAAGTTTTTCAAAATCTTTAGATAAAAGGATTCAGAGACGCTTCGGCACCACAGATCTTCAAGGTGTTATAGATCGCAAAAAAGCGTCTGAGGAAACCGTTAGAGTCCAAGCGTCATTAACCTCTGGTCAATGTGAGGCTGTAGATAACATAGGTCGCATTGTTTCGCAACCCATAGATTCTGCTAGAGAAATTGTCTTAGCTCGTGGTCAGCGACGTTTGGATGAGATTACTGTAGAGATCGGTCGACTAGAAGAAGAGGAAAACAAGATAGTAAACTATCGCATGCGTTATGATAGTGAGCTGCTATGTTATCGTCAGCAGGTGTCTTATAAAAATCAGCTACAACAGCGTCTTGAGAATACTAGAGCACAGCTCCCTGAATTAGAACAAACGCTTGTTGAGAGTCAAGGTATGGCGGATGTCCTATCTCAAATAGTGTCTCAAATATCAGATCAGCAAGTCGATGCTAATGAAGTAAAGAGTAGGGTAGATGCTCTTACTCAACTTATGTTTAAAATTGATGACCCAAATGCGTCTGATGATATTGTCAACGAAGCTAAACAGTTATTCGATAACCTAGTTAAAGAATCTGCTGAATCTGGGTATCTGCAGGAGATTCAAAATACATTAGAACTATCTTCTTGCTTAGGGAAAAATGACGTCAGACTTGATCAACACCGTAGGGATCAGCTAGCACGTTTTGAAGTCTCTAGAGCAAGAACTTTAGAAGATTTATCTCAAAGGACGATTGTAGGTGAGCAAGAGCTCCAAGTGCGTAAGAGAGCATTGGATTACTTAGGTATTGGTCACATCTCCCCATTCTTGGAGTTTTCTTCTCCTATTCCCGGTAAAGGATGTTCGCTAGCTCAAGGTGCTCTAGAAGAGCTTCGGCTCTTAAAGCAAAAAATTTCTAACGGAGAAGAAGTTTCTATAGAAGAGTATCGAAAAGCAAAAAGACTACTTTCTTCTTACTTAAGAGTAGAAAGAAACTTATCCCCACTAGCTTGTGGGACGTTGCTAGGAGACGAAAACTTTGTTAGAAGTACACAAATTATAAGAGAAGGAAAATCTCTCCAAGCGGTTGTGGCGGTAAACGCAACCATGGGTAGACACCACTTGTGTTCTTTAGCATTGCAACGTATTGATAGTTGGATAATGAAGAATGTAAATAAGAGAAAAAATACTCGATTAGTTGCCAGTTTACTAGAACATGTCCGTGCTAATGAGAGTTTAGATGGTCAGAATCAGGATCTATTTCGTGATTTGTACGGAAAACTATTGCAACAGCCGAAGTATATTTTGACACGTTTGGTGAAAGACTTCAAAGTCAAAGCACTGACGGTCACACAAAAGATACAAAATGCTAAAGAAATCGAGAAAAAATACGCCATGGCCTCTAGTGTAGTTAGAGAAAAAGATAAGATGTTTGCCCAAGAACGTACTGAATGGGAAAAAGAATTGGAAGCTTTGTCTCAAACTCTTCAAGAGTTACAGGAAAGAAAACGGGCATTAATTCAAGAAAAAGTTGCGCTAAGTAATACGTTATACTCTAGCGATCTCTAGACTTTCTTGGAGTATAGTACAGAGTGGTCAATTTGGAAGAGTTATACTGTATTTAGAAAAGTAGAAAAATGTTTAGATAGAGAGCTCGCTTAATCTATTTTTTCTGCTGCGAATATCCGCAATAGATAGGAGATAAGTTCATGTAACTTGAATTTATGAGTTCTATAGCCGATATAACAATCAGGACGGATAATAAATAATGAATCCGGATTCGCATGATAAAGATTAGCAATCTTTTGATCTTTAGTAACAATTACCTCTAACCATTCACTATACTCTTCTTTAAGAGCTTGCTCTAGATCAGTACGTTCTTTAAAGAAGATTAGCAAGTGTTTGGTACTTTTTAAACGATCTAGTAGATAGCTGCCATTATCAAGTTGAGCATTAATGGCTCGCATTCCAGGACCTGGACCAAGAATTTCTTTATCTTGTGAAGACATCTTAATAATATCGCTATTTTGATATTTTAATGCCTTATGGGGGGGATAGTAATATTCTCCTCCAGAAACATCCAATTGACGGCAACCCTTTAGGAAATAATACATCAGAGCGGGCACATAAAGATTGGAGAATAATAAATTTTTAGCTCGTCCTTGCCTCTTTTCGCTAAGATGAGGAAGAATGTTCCCAACCTCACGTTCTTTAGCTGTTATGAGGTATTTTGAGGCAGCCTTTTTTACCACAGGGATAAGCTTCCATGTTAAATTAAAAGCTGTATGGATATTGGAATTTATTCCTGTAAGATAAGAAAAATTCAGATTATTAGCTAAATTGCCAACAAATAGAAAGTTGTTATGGTCTGCAGGATACTGATGAAAAACAGATTTTATATGGTGATGTTCATCAGTAACAGCAAGATTATAATTATAGAGTAATTTCTGCTTTTGCTTTACTGATAAAGGGTAAGAAATGTTGCTAAGACACAACTGTTTGGTGCCTTTCTTGTGATTATAGAAAACAAAATTCAAGAAACTTTTTGAGCTGGGAACTAGGTGAATATGGCTTTCTTCAAAAGGTTCCCCTTCATCACAATCAACAAAAAGGACTTCTTTTACTTGCTTCCTGGGTTTTAATTGATTTTTAAATAGATCGCGAATGTCAGGATCGCTGTCAGCTTCGCTGGCAATAACCCATTTAGGGTTGTAAATTTCCCGATTTTCGAAATTTTGTGATGTTTTCGTACTCTCAATAAAAATACTATTGTCTACTAAAGTGACAGGACGTGTTCCCCAATGGATGGCTCCACCATTTTCCTCAAACTTACGAATCAGGTGTTTGGTGAACTCTTGATAAGAAGTGGATAAAGCAAACGGAAAACGCGATTCTGATGCTTGATTAAACTTAAACAATACAGTACGTTTTTTCCAGTGATAACGGGCGCCGAAGAGCTTGTGCCCTTTTTCTACGAAATCATCGATTAAACCTGCATTATCTAGAAGTTCTAAAGAAGAGCATGATAAAACAACAGGGAGATCCCTAAAATCTATAAAATCGGGCTCGTCTGCAGAATCCCGATGGTCTATCACTTTTGCAAGAATACCGTGCTGAATGAGCATGTTTGCTAAAATGAGACCTGTGGGGTTGGCGCCTATGACTAATACATCTGTCATATCGATCTCTATGAGTAGAAGACACGAATAAATCCCAGTATAAGGAAAAGGATCTGATGAATCAAGCAGGGAATATTTTTAAAAAAGCTCACAAAGCCATTTCTTTCTGAGAAGTATATTTAGAGATATAAGCCAAAGTCAAAACAGTCTATAGATGGGTGTAGAAGTATTTGACTATATCTTGAATGATTTCCTGCATATGGGGAGACGTGCCTAAATTGTGATCTGTATCTTCATAGATTTTAAACTCTGTATTCCCTGGAGCTGTATTTTTAAATAAGTCTCTTTGAGTTAAAGATACTAAGTTATCTTCGCTACCCTGTAGATGCAAAATAGGGATTCTTGTAGGAAGAGAGTTCAAAACAATATGATCTTGAAGGGAGAGAAAATCTTTAACGTCTTCTTCGCAAACTACTAAGGGTGCAGGGCCAAATCCAAAATCTTTTCCTAGGTTATCAACAATATTCGTATTGTTTTTCACCGACTCATACATTTCTTTAAATAAAATTGCTCCATCAGCAACTGGAGCCCAGAGGCTGATTGCACGAATCTGAAATTGGGAAGGACAGTAAAATCGTGCGAGATGGAAGGCAGTGTGGCACCCTAGAGAGAAGGCTGCAATACCCAGTCTAAAAGGATTAACTTCAGGATACTGTATTACGGTATCAAGAATATCCTCACCATTTTTAAGATAGGTTTTAATAGGCACTTCAGTAGCAATGCCCTCGCTATTTCCGCACCCAGCCATGTCAAAGCGTACACAAGCTATACCCAAATCAACTAGAGCTCGTGCGAGCTTTCTATAAGATCCTGTCAAGCCACCGACTGTACTTCCCCGGAATCCATGAAACAAAATGACAGTAGGATAACCACCTTCAGGCATAGGAGTCATTGGTAGGTGGAGCGTGCCTACAAGGTTATGCTTACCACTTTGTATATTTACAGCTCGGCAGATTTCGTTTTTTGGAGTCTGTGTTCTGTTAATCACAAGCAAGCTATCGGGGATTTCTGGGAACCCGGGGATTTTAATTGATTCAGCTTGAGATGCATTAGCTACTATGAAAAACAAAAAAATAAATGCGAATAGTTTGCTCATTTTAACTAACATGAAAAGCAACCTAATTAAAAGATAATTAAAATAGGGTTTTATATTTTTTTTGTCAATGTCTTGGGTGGGGGCAGAAATATAACAGAAGTTAGTTTTTTTATAGAAAAAAATTTAATGTTTTGCGGGCTTTGATTAGAAGATTCTTGTCTTTTCATTGAGTGAACGATACACTAGCCTCTATTTTGTTTTAAAAAGATCTCTTTGTCAGGATATTATGCGGTACGATCCTAGTTTAATAGAAAAGAAGTGGCAGCAATTTTGGAAGGAGCACAAAAGCTTTAAGGCAGACGAAGCTGCGGATAAGCCTAAATATTATGTATTGGACATGTTCCCCTATCCTTCTGGATCAGGCTTGCATGTCGGACATCTAATAGGTTATACCGCTACAGACATTGTAGCTCGATATAAGAGAGCTAAAGGATTTTCAGTTTTACATCCTATGGGTTGGGATAGTTTTGGCTTGCCTGCAGAACAATATGCAGTTAGAACAGGAACACATCCTAGGGAAACTACAAAAAAAAATATAGAGAATTTTAGAAAGCAACTTTCTGCTATGGGGTTTTCCTATGATGAGGCGAGAGAGTTTGCTACTAGTGACCCCGATTACTATCGTTGGACTCAAAAACTCTTCCTCTTTCTATATAAAAAGGGGCTTGCCTATATGGCAGATATGGCAGTCAACTATTGTGAAGAGTTGGGGACTGTTTTAGCTAATGAAGAAGTAGAGAATGGTTTATCCATAGAGGGAGGGTATCCTGTAGAGCGTAGAATGTTGCGTCAGTGGATTTTACGTATTACAGCTTATTCAGATCAGCTATTGAAGGGTTTAGAGGATTTAGATTGGCCAGAAAATGTTAAACAGCTTCAGAGAAATTGGATAGGGAAGTCAGAAGGTGCTCTGATACGTTTTGAAGTAGATAACAAAAACTTTTTGGAAGTATTTACTACACGTCCCGATACTTTGTGTGGTGTATCGTTTCTAGTCATGTCTCCAGAACATCCTAAGATAAATCAACTAGTCTCTGAGGAACAGCGTAGTGCTGTGGAAAGCTATATTCGCTGTGCGCAAAGTAAAAGCGAACGTGAACGTATAAGTGAGACTAAAGTAAAAAGCGGAGTGTTTATAGGAGCCTATGCTAAGCACCCGATAACAGGTGCTGCTTTACCTATCTGGGTGTCAGATTACGTGATCATGGGATATGGTTCCGGAGTGGTTATGGGTGTCCCTGCTCATGATGAAAGAGATCGAGAGTTTGCTAAAGCATTTGCTCTACCTATTTATGAGGTTCTTGATGAAAATGAACATTGTATCAAAAGTAATCATGGGGATTTTCTTCTAAATGGTCTAGGGGGCAAAGAAGCTAGTGATTATGTGATTGCTTATTTGCAGAAGAGGAATTTGGGAGAAGCTAAAGTTATTTATAAGCTGCGTGATTGGCTATTTTCTCGCCAAAGGTATTGGGGAGAGCCAATTCCTATTATTCATTTTGAAGATGGGACATGTCGTCCTTTAGAAGATGATGAACTTCCTTTACTTCCTCCTGAAATTCAAGACTACCGTCCCAAGGGTTTTGGTCAAGGGCCATTGGCAAATGTAAAAGAGTGGGTAGATATTCATGATGTAAAAACTAATCGTCAGGGAAGACGTGAAACACATACTATGCCTCAGTGGGCAGGATCTTGCTGGTATTATTTACGTTTTTGTGATGCGCATAATTCTCAAGCACCTTGGTCTCATGAAAATGAACGCTACTGGATGCCTGTGGATCTGTATATAGGAGGTGCAGAACACGCGGTTTTGCACTTACTGTATTCCCGCTTTTGGCATCGGGTGTTTTATGAAGCCGGCTTGGTCTCGACTCCAGAACCTTTTAAAAAGTTAATCAATCAAGGTTTAGTTCTTGCTACATCGTATCGGGTTCCTGGTAAGGGTTATGTTTACCCTGAAGATGTTCGAGAAGATAACGGTAAATGGACTACTGCTTCTGGAGAAGAATTAGAAGTCCGTCAGGAAAAGATGTCGAAGTCTAAGTTAAATGGAGTGGATCCTCAAATCCTAATAGATGAGTTCGGTGCTGATGCGTTGCGTATGTATGCTATGTTTTCAGGACCTTTAGATAAAAACAAGCTTTGGTGTAATCACGGCGTTTCAGGCTGCAGACGCTTTTTAAATCGTTTTTATGAGTTAGTAACTTCGTCTGCTGTTCAAGATGTTGACGATCCTAAGGGAATGGCTCTTGCTCACAGATTAGTACATAGGGTTGGGGAAGATATAGAAAAAATGTCTTTAAATACGATACCATCTTCTTTTATGGAATTCATAAATGAATTTGCAAAGCTTGATATTTATCCTAAATCTGCTTTAGCTATGGTCGTGCGAGCTTTAGCTCCTATAGCTCCTCATATCAGTGAGGAGTTGTGGACAGTTTTGGGCTATGCTCCTGGTATAGATAATGCAGGGTGGCCAGAGGTAGACACTAAATATTTAGAAGATCCTTCCGTAACATTTGTAATACAGGTAAATGGAAAGTTAAGAGCGCGTTTAGATATTGATAAGAATACTTCACAAGAAGACATCTTGTCCGCAGCAAGAGAGTCCGTCGCTAAATATCTAGAAGATAAAGAAATTAAAAAAGAAGTTTTTGTTCCTAATAGATTGGTGAATTTCGTTCTATGATCAAAGGTCGACGTACTAAGCTGAATACTTTCCTCTACGATTGTTTTTTAATCTTTGCATTTATGGTGGGGCTTCCTAGGATTCTTTATAAGAGATTCGTGCATGGGAAGTATACCAAGTCATTAGGTATTCGTTTTGGTTTTAAGAAACCAGAAGTTCCGGGAACGGGGCCCGTAGCTTGGTTTCATGGAGCTTCTGTAGGTGAAACAGCTCTTCTTCTTCCCTTAATAAAACAGTTCATGAAAGAGTATCCGGGATGGCGTTGTGTTGTGACTTCTTGTACCGAATCAGGACATGAGAATGCTCACAGGTTGTTTGGACCTATCGGAGTGACAACTTTTCTTTTACCTTTAGATTTAAGCATAATTATTAAACCTGTTGTTCGAGCTATATCACCATCTTTATTAGTTTTTTCTGAGGGAGACTGTTGGCTGAATTTTATTGAAGAGGCCAAAAGTCTAGGCGCTACTGCCGTTATTATTAATGGGAAGCTTTCAGCTAATTCTTGTAAACGGTTCAACATTTTAAAACGTTTCGGTAGGAACTATTTTTCCCCTATAGATGGCTTTTTACTACAAGATGAGCAGCATAAAGCACGTTTTTTGCAGCTGGGTGTTGATAAAGAGAAAATAGAAGTTACCGGAAATATCAAGACTTATACAGAAACAATATCTGAAAATAACACGCGAGGCTATTGGAGAGAAAAATTACAATTAACTCAAGATATGGAATTACTTGTCTTAGGTTCTGTACATCCTAAAGATATTGAGGTTTGGCTTCCTGTAGTTCGTGAATTACGTAGAAATTTAAAAGTTCTTTGGGTACCTCGACATATTGAGAGATCCAAAGAATTAGAAAGTCTCTTAATTAAAGAAAGTATTTCTTATGGTTTGTGGAGTAAAGAAGCTACATTTGCTAAGAATGACGCCATTATCGTAGATGCTATTGGTTGGTTAAAACAATTGTATTCTGCTGCTGATCTTGCTTTTGTAGGTGGTACATTTGATGATAGGATAGGGGGACATAATTTATTAGAGCCGTTACAATGTGGTGTGCCGTTAATTTTTGGCCCGCATATCAAATCCCAGTCAGATTTAGCAGCGCGTCTTTTGTCCATGGGTGCAGGTTGTTGTTTAGACAAGGCAAATATAGTCAAAGTTATCACATTTTTATTAGATCATCCTGAAGAGAGAGCAGCCTATATTCAGAAAGGTGAGATGTTTTTACATGAAGAGAAAGCAGCTTTTGATCGCACCTGGGAATCTTTTAAAAGATATATCCCTTGTACAAAAATATAGATCTTTGCTAAAGTCTCTTATCTATCGCGGGATAGAGTAGTGGTCATCTCGTTGGGCTCATAACCCAAAGGTCGGAGGTTCGAATCCTTCTCCCGCTATTAATTTTACCATCTAGTGTGGCGGTATAGCTCAGATGGTTAGAGCAGCAGAATCATAATCTGCGAGTCGTTGGTTCAAGTCCGACTACCGCTAATTTTCTTCTATAAGCATCTTTTTAGAGAGTAGTTTCTGAAGTGGCCAGATAGTTGCCTTGGCAAAGGTGCTTATTTTTCTCTACTTTTTATTTCCCCATAACAATGTTAGTGGTCGTTGATCTATGAGTCGTTCTTCGCCAAAATATTGTAATGGCCCTGGAAAAGAATACAAATCTTTCATCAAGCAAGTATCACTTTGATTTAAAAGGTATTGAACTTCTGGAGCATTTGGGTTTACAGAATCTGTTTTAATTACAGGTATTTCTTTACCTAAGCGTTGTTCTAGTTGCATCATTTTATATAAAGGAGTAGCACCACCACTCCATTCGTGATAAGGGCGAGCCAGGTTATTGATAGTTACCATATAACCTGTCCGTTGTCTGACAAGGAAAAGAGCGGAAACAATGCCTAATGCTAGTCCGTAATTGGCATCGAAATTTGAAGGGAATCCCGCACGCGATTCATAGCCAAAAAAGTGATTCACAGGTTGGAATTCCATTTTTGGTTCTATTTTTTGGATTTCCTTTTTTATTAGAGCAGCTAAGAGTTCCTCTGTAGCAATTTTAGAGACCCGTACATTTCCATAAGAATCCCTAGCGATTAGTAGTTGCTGAGCAATTTCTGTAGGTAGAGAAGAAAATGTTTTCAAAGACTCTGGAGAAAGTTGTTTATTTACGTTATCAAAGTTTAGGTTGTTGTCTAAAAGCAAAACATTGAGTTCATTGATGAGTTTTTTTGTATCGAATACGTGTTCAAGCAGCCCTTCAGGAATGAGTATCGTGCTATAATTTTTCCCAGATCTGAAACGATTTACTAAGCCCATAGCGATATGTTCACTAAGCTTTTGTAGGGAAATCTTTCTCATAGCGAGATGTTCGCTAATGAGGGTAATATTAGGTAAAGTCTGTAGACCACATTCTAAAGTTGTGTAAGAAGCTTTTTGTCCCATAAGACGGACAAAATGATGGTACTTTTTTATAGATAAAGTGTCTTTTTCTAAATTTCCGATCATTTCTGAATAAATACGACAGGAAGTATGAAATCCTAAAGGTGTCTCAATCCAGAAGTTTTTTAGATCTCCATCAATCGTTTTTGGAACACCGATAATGGGGATATGGCAGTTGTGCTTGAGGAAAAACTCCGCGAGCATTGCTGTATCAGTATTAGAATCATTCCCTCCTATAATCAGTAAACCATCAAGTTTGAGCTTTTTTACAGTAGTAAGAATTGTGCTTTTTTGTTCCTTGGTTTTGATTTTCTCTTTACTTGAAGAGAGCATGTCAAAACCTCCGACATTGTAATAGTCATAAATTACAGAGATATCGAGATCTTTATATAAACCACGTGTTAATCCTAAAGGGCCTTGAATAAACCCAAAAAGTTTAGTTTTAGGGTTAAAGGCGCGCAGTCCTTCGAATAGCCCTATAACAACGTTGTGGCCTCCGGGAGCTTGACCACCAGAAAGTAATACACCAATCTTCAAAGGTTGAGAAGGCTTCGCCTGTCCCTTTTCAATAGTTACTTCAGGGATATTGCATAAATAAGGAATATGTTCTTGAAGATCTTTAGGAACGTAAGGAGATGCTGTAGAGACAGAGTCTACAATATGCAGAGATGTGATATCGTGTAAAAAGCTTAAGGTTTCCGGACGATAGTGCAAACGTTGCAATTCAAAGTAACTTTTATTTACAGAGAGAAGCTCCATAGGTAGTTCCTAGGGAATAAGTTGATGTTTTAACCATTGTACAAGTTCTGACAACAGAGAGCAAGACTGAGGAATATGGTGACCAGTATTGGGATAGACACGCATCTCATAAGGATTTGGTTTGTGACTGATAGCCTCAGAGAAGATCTTCAGGTGATGTAAGGATACGACGGTATCATCTTGTCCTTGCATGTGGAGTATAGATAGGGAATCAGAAAATTTCGGGATTTCCTTAGTTACGTCCATTTCAAGAAATTGAGAACAGAACGTTTTATTGATTCGCATACCTCCATAAAAAATATCTTCTGAAGATGGAGAATGTGTAATCAGGTTATTTGGAAGATTAATAGCTTCTTGTAGCCATACAGCCCCTTGAATGGTCGGTGCCCATACTGCGATGCTTTTTACATAATGTAGGGTAGACATATTTAACAAAGATAAAGTAGCTCCCAATGAAGAACCAAAAACAGCTATATTTTTTGTATCGATATGATTTAAGCCATAGCCATGAGAAATAATTTCATGTGCACTTAAGATATAGTCGCTGAACGAGAAGTCATATGGATTGCCTTCTGCGTCCCCATGTCCCGGAAAATCAACACGTAAAACCGCAATCCCACATTCTGACAATTTTTCGGCAAGATGTACGTGAATGCGTTTAGAACCTATTTTACTTGAGGCTAATCCATGAAGGGTAACGACCAAAGGATAGGGAGGAGAAACCTGTGTAGGTATATGGAGAACACCAAAAGTTGTAATATTATTTAGGATGTTAAATGTAATCACATGACGATGTTCGTGTTTATGGCATGTAGTGCTCATTCAGTTTTACTTTCCCTAGGTTTAAGACGGTATTTATGTGTAAATTTAATTTTTTAAAAAGAATTCGTCGAGAATAAACTCGAATTTCTTATGGTGTCATATTATTTATCGCCAGCGGAAATTAATAATCACAGTCAGGAATTTCCATACATATAGAACACCTTTTTTGCCATTCATTATGATTGAGGAGGAGAGTCAGAGGAGGGAAATGATCGGAATGAGAGTTTGGTGGGGTGTCAATTTGTAATGGTCCTAAAAAACGGTAAGAATCTTCTAGAGCCCATATTTTTCTATATAGTTTAAACTTGATAAAAGCAGGACTGCTAATATCAATTAAACTCTTTTTTATCAGAGGTTTCATAGTTCCGTCCGACTTTTTCTTTGTTGTGAACATCTTTACAATAGGCATAGCGCGTAGCCGCCATTTATCTACAATATTAATAAGTGATTCGATGACAGTGAGGTAGCCGTTGCAGCGGTTATAAGTAAGAACTCCTGCGCCATATCCTAGGGCGTAGCTGTAGGTATTATCGAATTTTGTTGGTAGGCAGGACCTTCCCTCATAACCCAAAAAATGAGAAATCGCATTAAAAGGAACATTTTTAAAATGTTTCTTTAGGTGGTTATCTATGAGGTGGATAAGCAATTTGTCCACACTGATTTTAGATACATAGACGTTCCCGTGAGCATCACGATCGTTAAGGAGTTGTTTAGCGATAGTTTCTGGGAAGCTTTTTAGCAATTTTTGAGATTCACGGGATAGAGAAGAAAATTTATCAGCATGTTCAGGGATTCTTTCGATTTCTTTAACAAGGTTGTTAATCTCAGGGATGAATTCGATAATGCCTTCAGGAATAAGAATTATCCCGTAGTATTTCCCCATGGCGGCTCTATCGGCAATGATAGAACAGACTTTATGGATTATCGTATTTAGAGGAATATTCTTTTCTGCGATTTCTTCTCCTATAAGAGTGATATTTGGATGTGTTTGTAGAGTGCATTCTAAAGCAATGTGCGATGCAGAGCGTCCCATAAGCTTGATAACGTGGTAATGCGCTTTGCAAGATAGTGTATCTCTAGAAATGTTGCTAATAATGGAGGAATAAAATTTTGTTGCTGAATCAAATCCAAAGGTAAGGTCTAAAAATAGGTGTTGAAGATCTCCATCAATAGTTTTAGGAACACCTACAACGCACGTTTTAGGATGATGCTGAGAAAAGTATTCTGCTAGGATAGCAGTTGCTGTATTCGAACCATCACCGCCAATAATTACCAAACCATCAAGGTCTAAAGCTTGTACTGTTTTTAAGCATGCGGCTTTACTTTCTTCAGTGATAATATTTGTTCTTCCTGTGCCTATGCAGTTGAATCCTCCGGAATTTTTGAAACACTCCATGAATTCTTCAGTAATTTCTACTGTATGATTATTTAGAATCCCATCGCCGTTATTAAGAAAGCCAATTAGCGAGCTATCAGGGTGAATTTTCTTTAAGCTGTGAAGTAATCCCCAAATAACATTATGACCTCCGGGAGCAGGACCTCCCGATAGCATTACACCAACTTTTAATGGACGAACAGGTTGGTCAAGAGTTCCTGAAGTAAATTTTAGGTAAGGACTATCATAGGTATTAGGGAAAAGCTTAGCAACGTCGGTATCAAACTTAGGGGAAAATCGTAAATCGTTTGTTGGAATCAAAGAGGGGAATTTTTGTAACTCCCTCGGGAGGGGTGGGGTGCCTGGGATAACTACGTCATTGAGAGCATTGGAGTTCGAGTGCATAACAATTAATGGATACAGTATTTTTCGTAAATTCGCTGTGTTTTTCTTTATCGAATAAGAGGAAACCTTCTAAAAAGAAGGTGTCCTCGCTCGCCGTTTTAGGAATATTTCTTAGATAAGACCGAGAATTTTCCACCACAGGCTGCCGATACCTACCCAAATGGCAATATTGACAACACTTAAAATGAAACCAGATTGCCACCAATCCTTAATAGAAACGAGTTGCGATCCAAAGTATAAGGGTGCCGGTCCCGAACCATAGTGAGTAAGTCCTCCAAACAGATTACTGGAAAAGGCTAGTACTAAACAGGCGAAAATGGGGTTAGTCCCTAAGGCTATGGAAACAGCGAGAAATACAGGAAACATGGCGCCGATGTGTGCTGTATTACTTGCAAATAGGTAATGTGAGTAAAAGTACATCAGGAATAGGATAGGGAAGCCAACTTTCCAAGATAGTCCTGCAACCCCTGCGGCTACGCTATCTCCAATTAGAGGAATGAAACCCAATTGATTTAGAAACGACGCCATCATAATAAGAGCACCGAACCAAATAAATGTTTCCCAGGCAGTTGTATTGGCCATAACATCTTTATGCCAATCTAAAATATTTGTCAGGATAAGCAGTGATAGACCAATTAATGCTGCTGTGGTTGCTGATATTCTTAGCAAGTCTCCAAATGTCCATAGAACAACAAGCAAAATAAAAATCATCAAGATGATCTTTTCTCCTTTTTTCAAGGGGCCCATTTCTTTAAGACGTAATTTTGCTGTGCGAATGGCTTCCTCACAAGATGTAATTGTCGGTGGTTGAAGCTTATAAAGTACCATAGGCATAAGCACTAAACTTAGTAATCCGGGGATGACTGCTGCCTTTGCCCATGTTGCCCAAGTAAGTGCTATGCCCGCATTACTTGCTAAAGCTGCTAATAAAGGGTTGCCGGCCATAGCTGTAAGAAACATGGCGCTGGTAATTACAGAACTTTGATAGGCTACTTTAACTAGGAACGAGCCAATCAGTCTTTCTGTTCCTTTTTCTGCGGAGCTCCCGAAAGATTCTGATAGACCCATAACTACTGGATAGAGAATGCCTCCGGATCGTGCTGTAACACTAGGAATGGCAGGCGCTAATAGAAAATCAGTAATTACCAATCCATAGCTTAATCCCAGAGGATTTTTCCCTAAGATGCTTACAAAAAAGTAAGCAACGCGTTCTCCAAGACCCGTTTTAATAATTCCTTTTGCTATGGAAAATGATAGAAAGACCAACCAAGCTATAGGATCATGAAATCCTGATAGACCTTGTTCTAGGGTTAATGTTTGAGTAAGTAACAGTGTAGAAATCCCGATAATGACTATGGCTCCCATAGGCACAGGCTGTAGGATAATGCCTAAAATTGTCGTTGTGAATACAGCAAATAGATGCCAAGCATTGGGATTTATTGCTTCTGGGTGAGGACAAAACCATATGCCTAAGAGTACGAATGTGAGAAATAAAAGAGACAGGAACCGTTTTTGTTTTTTCACTTGGGACCTCTTTGCGTTATAGTCTGTTGGAAAATCCCGAGAGGGTTTAAGGCTCTATAGGAAAATCTTCGAGCCATTTTTCCATTTCTTCTAGGGTGTCGTTAATGAGTTCTGGTGAGGACAGAAGTTCCTGAAGACAGGACTCAATAGTTTCTTCATTTATGATATTTATTACATCTTCCATGCTTATGAAAGTTATATCTACAAGACCGGCATTAAAAGCTTTGCTAATCGGATAGAATAATTCCCCGGGATACAAAGCACATATAGCAGCAATGAGACTATCCCAAGCAAAAGAACGACTTTTTTCTAATCTATAGTTTAGCAGTTCTCCAAAATAACGGATAGTTGCCTCTCTAGAGATTTTTTTTATTCCCACAAGATGCACAAGACTAGAAATTCCTGCGGCTTTTACATAAGGATTAATACCTGGGGATTCTATGAGCTCTTTAATTAAAGATTCATCGTCACATACGCTTGCAAGGATTCTTGAGAGATCTTCGGTAAGAACGTCACCAGCAATTGCATGAGGCGTGTCATCAGAGTAAGAAAAGAGCTTAATAATTAATGGAAGAGCTCGA
Source organism: Chlamydia buteonis (assembly GCF_900634605.1). Classification (NCBI taxonomy): domain Bacteria; kingdom Pseudomonadati; phylum Chlamydiota; class Chlamydiia; order Chlamydiales; family Chlamydiaceae; genus Chlamydia; species Chlamydia buteonis. The sequence continues at coordinate 347,824 of NZ_CAAAFM010000002.1, read as the reverse complement.
GTTTCTCGAAACTGTGCTAGCAAATACATAGCATAAAGATGCCCTTGATAACTACCGTCGTTGATTAATTCTGCCACGCGTTCTGTAGCGTCTTCGAGAATCTGAAGTAGGTAGGGAGTGATTTGTGTATGTTTGACGATCGCAGCTTCTATAGCTTCTCTGGGAAGTATCCCTTCGTCGTAAGCGAGGTCTTCCAAGATATGAGAAATTTCCATCGTCAATGATGCTCCATTCTAACGGCGGTTAGTTTGATTCGTAGCACGCTCAACTTCTTCCTGTCAACGATTTACACGTAATGCCTAAAGGACTCGATAACGATTTTCACATGTTATTGAAAAGTAGATCTTTAGGTGGTTTAGTAAGACTGTTTGTATCCTTGCAATTGTTGCTTTGTAAACATTTAATTTCAGGCAAATCATAAAATGAGTGTGGATCGCAGTATACATAACTTTTCACATACTACAAAGAACTTTAGGTTTTCAGGCAGCCTCTAATTTTTTGTTTGATTTTTAAATGAGTACTTTCTCATGAGCTGTATAGCTGTGGTTACATTCGGTATCTTCTAGAGAAAATAGGGGTATAGCATCTAGAAGTTCTTGAGTTTTTTTATGTTTAGGATCCATGAAAATTTTTTCTCGAGGTGCGTATTCTACAAGAGATCCTTTATCCATAACAGCAATGGTGTCTGCAATATAGTATGCTGCTGACATGTCGTGGGTAATGAATAGAAGGGTGCTTTCACATTGCTGTTTTATTGTTTGGAAAAGTTCTAAGATTAGTGAGTGATTTAGGGTGTCTAGAGCGGATATTGGCTCGTCGCAAATAAGGAGATCAGGCTCACAAACTAAAGCTTTTGCAATTGCTACGCGTTGTTTTTGGCCTCCGCTAAGCTTATAAGGTTTTAATCGTAATACTGATAAAGGTAAGTTAACGAGATGTAAGACACTTAGGATTTTTTCTTTTTGTTTTTCTTTAGAGTAGGTTCCTATGATGTGGAGAGGTTCTAAAATAAGGTCTTCGACACTCATTGTAGGATTTAAGCTTGAGTGTATGTCTTGCCAGACAATTTGTACTGTTTTTGCCTTTGGGGTTTTAGGGTCAACATGAAAGGTAATTGTCCCTTCATTTGGCCGCATTAATCCTAAAATTGCCAAAGCTAGAGAAGACTTTCCTGAACCACTCGCACCGACAACAGTCAGACATTCTCCTTTTTTGAGTTCTAGGTTAATGTCATTGAGAATGACTTGCTTTCTAATTGAAATGGATAGGTTCTTGATGGTAATTAAATTAGTCATATGTTGTCTGCAAAGTATCTGTATTTCTTAAATTTTCGAGCTTCGCTCTTAAAATAGGCGAAGAGCAAGCGGTTAGAGGAATTTTTGATACAGCTTTCAGAAGACGTTTTGTATAGGGGTGCTTTGGAGAAGAGAATATCTCTTTTACACTGCCTGTTTCTACAAGTTGGCCATCTTTAATAATTGCGATGTCATCACAAAGTTCTGTGACTAAAGCCAGATTATGAGTAACTAACAACATGGCGGTATGATGTTCTTTATGCACTTTACGCAATATACGCAATACCTGAGCCTGAGACACAGAATCCAGTGCTGTTGTTGGCTCATCAGCAAGAATAAGCTCTGGAGAGCTCGCTAGAGATATAGCAATTACGGTACGTTGCCGCATGCCCCCGCTTAATTCAAAAGGATAAAGGTGAAAACATCGTTCAGGATTAGGGATGCATACGCTTGTGAGTAATTCTAAAGCTCTTGCATAAGCTTCTTTTTTTGTTATGGGATTGTGTTGTCGCAAGGTTTCTACAATTTGTGCTCCTATACGCATAGATGGCGTAAGAGATCCAATAGCATTTTGCAATACTGTCGCTATTTTCTTCCCCCGGATCTTTTGGAATTTTTTATAGGACAGGGTTTTTAAATTAGTATTTTCAAAGAAGATATTTCCTTCTAAGATTTCACAATTATCTGGAAGGAAACCTAGAATCGCTTTAGTAATTGTTGTCTTTCCTGATCCATTTTCACCAACTAACGCTAAGCTATGCCGTTTTTTAATTGAAAGGCTGAGATTATCTATGAGCAATCTACGTGGATTGTTTGATGCTATCGTAAGATTTTGTATGTTTAGTAAGGTATCAGGCATGAGAATTTTCCTCGATGAATAGTGCTTTTGCTCCTTCCCCGATGAGGTTAAAGCTTATCGAGAGTGTGGTCATGAAAAATGAGGGAAAGAAAAATAACCATGGGTAGTAGTCAATAGCATTGATACCTTCTTTTACCAATGTTCCTAGGCTGGCTTGAGGAGGTTGGATACCTAAGCCTAAAAAACTAATAAACGCTTCTGTATAAATGGCTCCAGGAATAGTGAAGATTAATGTGGAGATAATAGGTGTTAGCGTATTAGGAAGTAAGTGTTTCCTGAGAATATGAAATGTAGAGGCGTTCATAGTCTTTGCGGAAAGTACAAATTCTTTATTTTCTAACAATAAAAATTGTCCATATATAATTCGTGCTATAGGTATCCACCCTGTAAGTGTCATAGCAAGAATCAAAGGAATGATTCCGTGATCAAAAATAACAAGAAGAAGAATGATGACGGGGATTCTAGGAATCGAAAATAAGATTTCTGTAATGCGCATCATGAGGAAAGCAACTTTTTTCCCTGAAGATAATGCTACTGTAGACCAAAACAGTCCTACTAAGACATCGATAAGGGTGGCCGTAACTGCAATAAGAAGGGACAGGCGCAGACCTTGAACCGTTCTTGCTAGCATGCAACGCCCTAGAGAATCGGTTCCAAAAGGAAACATTCTTCCCGGTTGTTTTAGGGTGTGTTCTAAAGATGTCTGTTCATAATTAGGGTAAATCCATGGAAGAAGAACGGCTCCTATGATTAAGGTTGCTAGCAACGAAGCTCCTACCATAAACATGGTATTTCCTTTCATACGTTGCCATAGAGTGGGTTGAGAAGATTTTAAAGGAATGTCCATGAAGTTTTTCAATAGCCTTATTTATTTCTTTCTTTCTTTTAATTTCTGTTTATTCTTCACCTAAATGCTATAGATTTTGTTAGAGATGTTCACTTTCTTGAGAAAAACTCACTTCTTTATCAGCTTCTTTATAGGAATAGCGCAGCTGGGGATCTATCATTGCTTGTATTAGATCTGAAAGTAGGGAAGCTAGCATGAAGAAAGCTCCATAAAATACCGATAATCCTAGAGTTACTGGATAATCGCGCTGTTTAATACTACAGACGAACCATTTTCCTAAACCTGGTATGCAGAAAATATTCTCTATAGCGAATGTTCCTGTCATAACTGTAGTCACAAGAAATGCAGCGTAGGAAATAGTGGGAAACACTGCATAGGGAAGAATGTGTTTAAGTATAACTTTTATTGGAGAGAGTCCTTTAGCATAGGCGAGCAACACATAGTCTTTATTTAAGACTGAAGATACTGATGAGAAAGTTAATTGTGTGATGAAGGCCATCGGTGTTATTGCTAAAGCTAGGGACGGCAAAATAGTGTGGTAGAAATTCCCCCAGCAAGCTATGGGGAAAATGGGGATTTTTACTGCAAAAATATACTGCAGCATTGTGGCTAAAACAAAAGCTGGAATGGAAATTTGTAAAATGGAAGAAAAAAGGATATAGCGCCCTTGTTTTTTCTTTCTTAATGCTGCCAGAGTTCCTAGTGATATTCCTCCGGAAATCGAAAGTAGGAGGCTTTCAAGTCCTAAAATTGCTGATGCTGGAAATGCTGTCGCGATAATGCTCGTTACGCTGCGATCTTTGTAAACAAGGGAATTCCCAAAATCTAAAGTTATTAAAGATTTGAGATAATGAATGTACTGCTGATATAGGGGTTTATTTAATCCGTAGCGAGACTTAAGGATCTGTAGAGTTTCTTGTGATAAGGTGTTGCTACTTTCATCATTAAATGGATCGCCAGGAATGGTTTTCATGACGAGGAAAGTGAGGGTTAGGATAATCCATAAAGAAAGCAAGTTAAATACCAGGCGTTTCTTTATATAACGGAACATTATCTACACCTTTAATGTCATTGATAAGTCAATAAGGATTCATGGTCTAGAACCTTACCTAAGCTCAAATATTATATCTCTGATTTATCGTAGCTTCAATATAAAATAATTCATTGATCCGAGTGGAGAGTCGCTGTTAAGACATTTTTTTTCAAGTTTAAGTCAATATTTTGTTTGACTTAAGTAAAAACCAAAGACGTTTTTTAAACTTATAAGAAGTGAATATTATTTCGAAATCTCTGCTTCTTTCAGGTCAATATGTCCGAGTAATGAGGTGTAGGAGTTTTGAATTTTGGGGTTAGCTGCGTAGGTATATTCAAAATGGTAAAGAGGAATAATAGGAAGATCTTCTTCTATGAGTTCTTCAGCTACGATTTGATCTTTCATGGTTTCATCTTTTGAAAGTAGAGTCGTCAGGACATGATTGTATTGGGCATTTTCCCACTTTGTTAGTGATTTTGTTGGCTCGTCATTTTTAAGGTTGCCGAGAATTGAAAGGAACGATGTTGGCCTTGGATAGTCGGCTATCCATCTTCCGGTGGCTAGGGTAAAGTCTCCGCGACGTCTTTTATCTAAAAAACAATGATATTCCATACCTTGGATAGGGACATGAATCCCTAGAACCTTTTTGATTTGTTGTTGTATCTCTTGAACAATAGCGTTCAGACATGCAGATTCCAAAGGATAAATAATAGATAATTCTGCGATATATTTGAGAGACAGTTCTTTCTCAGCTTCTTTAAAATACGCGCGTGCTAATTCTTTGCGTTCTTCTGGTGATTGATGGGATTGTTTAGGGAGTTTTGATAGTTCTGGCGGTAGGAAATGTTCGGCGACTTTTCCATGGCTGATAAACTGTAATAAGGTAGTTTTATCAATGGCATAGGCTAGGGCTTTTCGTAGTGCTAAGCTATTAGTTGGGCTATGTTTTAGGTTACATATTAGAGCTGTCGTTCCTAGAACGGGATAATTGTGCAACTTATCTTTCGGGATATGATGTTGGTCTTCTTTAGAAATTGGAGAACTCCACGGGGAACCCACCCAGTCAATCAGATTTTTTTGAAGAAGTTGTGTGGCTGTATGTGTATCGGGAACAATTTGGAAAGTGATGGTATCAAGATGCACCGCTTGTTTATCGTGATAAAGGGGATTTTTCTTAATGATCAGTTTGTTTTGAGGTTGGTAATCTTCAATGAGAAAAGGGCCATTAGTGATATTAGGGAGTTTGGTTCCCCTTGAAGCAGAAAATTCCCTGAGGGATTTATGTACAGGGAAGAAAATCGGATAGGCAAGAATTTCTAAAAAGTGGGGAATAGGTTTTTCTAAGGTAATTTCTAATTGCGATGCATTGACTGCGCGAATTCCCAAGGTGTCCACAGGCAGCTGTTTACTCATCACGGCATGCGAATTTTTAATCACACCGAGAAGAAAATTTGAAGAACAGGCTACTTCGAGCTTATGAATTTGTTTTATGGATTCTTCGAAATCATAAGCAGTTACAGGATCTCCATTACTCCATGAAGCCTCTTTAAGATAAAAAGTATAGACTGTTTGGTCGCTAGATATTGTATAATATTGCGCAAGAGCGGGCTCAGGATTAGCCGAACGTTCCCTCACAAGACCTTCATAGAGAGCTTGGGCTATAGAGATATCTTTACTTAAACAAGCACTTCTAGGGTCTAAAGACATAGGATCGTGGCTAATCGCTATTTTTAGAGAGTTCTGGTGTTTAGAAGTATTTGTATAACAACTTGTGCATAGCGGTGAAATTCCCAGAAATAGAATAATCGATAGAATGGGGGTTAGGAATTTGTGCATTGTTTTTGTCGTCTATTTAAAAAGCATGTTTGATGCTTACCCGAGGTTTTCACAATCGGTTTTTATTTTACCCAATTGTGTAATTAGAGTCGCTCTATCAATATATCATCTAATTAAATATCTTAAAACTAGACGTTTGCATTAAATATATTTTAGTTTGTAAGAAATCGTTATAATTTTGTGAAAAAGTTTTTAGAGGCTACGTTATATAGGAAGAACTTCCTCTTCTTTAAGGTTAACATGTCCTAAAAGGTAGATATTGAGGTTTTTGACTTGTGGATGGGCAATGTAAATATAGTTGAAATGATACATAGGGAACACCGGAATATCTTCTTCAATAAGTTTTTCGGCTAGGATTTAATCTTCCTCAGTGAATGTTGACCTATGGTATTTTCCTAGGATTTTGTTAAACTGTTTATTATTCCACCTTCCTAATTGATGGCTCGTCTCTTTATTTTCTGGATTCCCCATTATAGTAAGGAAATTTCTAGCATGGAGGTATTCTGCAATCCATTCTCCTACAGATAGATAAAAATCTCCTTGATTTCTTTTTTCTAAAAAACAAAAGTACTCAATACTTGGAATTGGTATGTGTATACCGAGAACATTTTTAAATTGTTGTTGTAGTGCTTGAACTACGAACGAAAAAATGCTGGATTCTTGAAGGTAAATAAGAGAGAGTTCAGCGAGTTCTTTTTCTGATAGAGTAGATTTTGCTTCTTCAAAGTATTTTTGGGCTTTTTTTCTCGTTGTTCTTTTCCTAGTACTTTTTGATTGTGGATTTCGGATAATTCCGGAGGTAAAAAAGAATGGGTAATTTTTGCTGAGTTGAGTAGAGAAAGGAGGGATTCTTTATCAATAGCATATGCTAAAGCTTTCCTTAGAGCTTTATTTTATAATACACGCATGTTTAGATTATAGATCAGTATAGAAGTTGAGCAAACTGGATGAATGTGTGTGATCTCTTTAGGTGAGTTGTTCAACATTTCTTTCGGGATTTTTGCTATCCATGGATTTCCTAAAACATCAATCAGGTTATTTTTAAATCATTTTTCTGCAGTATGAGAGTCTGATATGATTGTAAAGATTAGAGTATCGATTTTCACTTTGCCTGCATCATAGTAATGTATATTTTTCCGCCATTCTCAGGATCACATGATCGTTAAAAATGCGTTCTCGAATTAAGCCTTCATAAAGGGCTTTTGCTAGAGAAACATCTTTTTTGAGATAAGTACATCTGGGATCTATTGAAACAGAATCATACGATATTCCAATTCTTAAGCATCGACCAGTATTTTATGGAGAATGTCGATGATGAAACTCGTGAGAGCAAACTAGAAAAACAGAGGAAGTAAATTGCATAGTGTTTTCTAAGTCAGTGCACCACGGGATTGCCCTAAAGTTAAATAGTAAATTGGAGTTAGATTACTGCTTAAAAAAATAATTTCTAATTTTTTGATCTGTAAAAAAAGATTTTCTATTTCTTGTTCTGTTTTGGGCGAGGTTTTTAAGGTAAGCGTGCGTATTTAAGATCGACGGCTCCAGAGGCATTATGAATAATTTTTTCTATTGGAGATGTAGTGATGTAATCGTAGCTCATATGGTAGATAGGAATAATCTCTAGGTTTTTAATTAACCTGTCTGCTTGTGGGATTAACGGGGCGTTTGGGTAATAAGCGACTCCTGTTGCCGTAGCTATAGTAAAATCACACATTTGTCGTTTGGTTAGGAAAACATGGTATTCCAATCCTTCAAGAAATAACTCAATACCTACTGATTTACATTGTTCTTTAAGAATTTCTGCAATGCGTTGGCATCGTAAAATATTTGAAGGATAGGTTAGAGTCAGTTTTTCTGTGGGGGTAATGAGTTTTTGCTTTTTGTGTGGGTGCTGTCGAGGGGAGTGCCTAGATAGTGTATAGGCGGGATCTTGGTTGCCCTGTAGAGCATAACCTATAATTTCTTCTCTGTTAATCGCGGCTGCCAATCTATAGCGATTATGAATATGAGATAAAACTGGATCTTTTGTATTAAGTACAAGCCAAAAAGCTCCTTCTACGGGGTAGCAAGTGTAGTGATAGGGAGTATTTTCTTTCAGTTCCTTCGTCAACCCTTGATGCCAGGGTTGCCCTAACCAATGAACTTTCCCACGATTTTGTAACAGGGCTCCGGTATATAAATCCGGAATAACTAATAAGTTAACACAGGAGATAAGGACCTTGTCTTTATCATAGTAGTAAGGATTTTTTTCTAGTAAAAGGCAATGCCCGGGATTGTAAGTTATTAATTGGAAAGGTCCACTAAACATATTCAAATTTTCGGGGTTGAAAACAGAAAATGCTGGGAAAGCTAGTAATTGCAGTAGATTAGAATTTGGGGAATCTAGTGTTAAGGTAATGCTGGATGGTGAGCAGGCTTTAAAATCGATACCTTCAAATGCTTGGTGGTGAGGAGAGCAAGTTTTTGCATGTTGCCATGCTCGAGTAATATCCTGAGATGTGATTGGGGTGCCATTACTCCATAAGGCCTCATGTTTGATAAAGAAAGTATAGGTTTTTTCATCCGCCGATACGGTATAATGACTTGCTAGGGCAAATTCTACTTGATTATGTTTGTGAGGATTTTCTCTTGTAAGTCCTTCGAAAATGAGTTTAGATACAGAAAGATCTAAAGCGCGTTTGGCTTGTTCAGGGGATAAAGATTCCGGGTCGTCATGGATGGCAATCGTAAGGGTTTTTGATGATTTTAAAGCTGTTGAAAAACAGCCTCCTAAAATTGAAGACGTGAATACAACAGCAATCAACCACCATGTGTATTTCATAAAAAAAAGCAAATACCTTCAATGTCGTTTTTTTAAAGGAAAGACACTGTAACTTATTCCACTGCGCCATATTGATTTTATTGAAAATCTTTCAGAAGGATAAGTGGATTGCGGAACTTTCAAAATAGCAGGTTAAGATTTTTTAGTTTTTTGTTCAAAGTAATTTTGTTGATCCCTGAATTTAAATAATTTATATAAGAAAAAAAGATGAAACGAGTGTTAATAATCTGATAAGATTTTGCCATTGTTATGGAGAGGAAAACTTTTGGATAAAATAGCTTCGAATCGGCTTAAGAAAGAGTATGGGGTGAACTTTCTAAAAAGCTGGTGAGAATCAGAGTTGCAGCGATGCTATCGGTTTTGCCTTTTCTTTTTTTTCTACTGAGTCCGCAATCACCTTTTAACATGCGTTCTGCTTGTGCTGAGGAGAGTCGTTCATCCCACAAGATAACTTCAACAGGACAAGATTCTTGAATTAGAGAGGCGAGTTTGATTATATCTTCTTGTAAGACAGATGTATGTCTTTTTTGCATAGGGATGGGATTGCCTAGTACCACAGTAGAAACGTTGCGTTCATGAATAATTCTAACAAGAAGTTTTGCTGTGTCTCCTAGTGTTTTCCCTGTTTCTATAAACCCTATAGGTAGACTAATACATAGGGGATATGCAGCATAGGCTAGACCTATCCGTCTCTCTCCATAATCTACTCCAAGGAAAACTTTTGCCACTTGAGGATTAGACATAAGTTTTATTCCTAGAATGGAGAATTGCAGCTTGGATAAAACCCACAAAGAGAGGGTGAGGAGTGATCAATTTTGAAAGGAATTCTGGGTGAAATTGCACTCCTATCATCCAAGGATGATCTTTGATTTCTACGATTTCGCAAAGTCCTTGTTCTGGGCATATACCGACAATATCTAACCCGTGATCTTTTAATTGTTGTATGTAGTTGAAATTCACTTCATAGCGATGGCGATGGCGCTCCATGATGTTAGATTTTCCATACATCTCATATACTTTACTTCCAGGTGTTAATACGCAGGGATAGGCGCCAAGACGCATCGTGCCTCCTGTAGCGATTAATGAGGCTTGTCCATCCATCATACAGATAATAGGATCGGGTGTATCTTTATCCATTTCTGTAGAGTTAGCCTGTTCTAGATGGAGGACATGACGAGCATACTCAACAACAAGAACTTGCATGCCTAAGCAGATCCCGAAATATGGGATGCCTCTTTCTCTACAGAGCTTGGCTGCAGTAATTTTCCCTTCCCAACCACGAGAACCAAACCCTCCGGGGACCAGGCAACCATCACATAGTTCTAACGTTGCAAGGAAGTAAGGATCATCAGAATCTAAGGGGCAAAGCTCTACTGAACAGTTAAGGCTTAAAGCAGCATGAGTGATTGACTCGAAAACTGATTTATAAGCGTCTTGATGTTGTACGTATTTGCCTACTAAACCGATGCGCACCTTATTTTGAAGAGGATTGCGTAAACGTTTTATTAGCATTTCCCAATCACTTAGATCTTCTTTTTTAGTAAGCAGACCTAATTTCTCTGTAATAAATGAGCAGATCTTTTCTTGAGACAGCATCAAGGGCATTTCGTATATTGAATGTTCCACATCGACAACATTAAAGACTGCATTATTAGGAACATTACAAAATAGGCTGATTTTCTTTTTTACTTCCGAGCTTAGGGGAGCTTCAGATCGACAGAGAATCGCATCGGGAATAATTCCAATGCTACGTAAGCTCTGAACAGAGTGTTGGGTAGGTTTTGTTTTTACCTCGCCTGCCGCTTTTAAATAAGGTACGTAAGTCATATGAATGCTGAAGCAATGCTCGGCATGTTCGTAACGGAATTGTCGGATAGCTTCTAGAAAAGGCAGGGATTCTATGTCTCCAACAGTACCACCGATTTCTACGATTAATACGTCTGGATGATTTTCCCTAGCGCATTCTGAGATAACTTCGATGATTTCGTTAGTGATATGTGGGATAACTTGAACAGTACTTCCTAGATACAACCCGTCGCGTTCTTTTTTAATTACTCGGGCATAGATTTGTCCTGAAGTCGCTGTAGAATATCTGGATAGGGTTACTGAAGAAAAGCGATGATAATGACCTAGATCTAGATCCGTTTCCATTCCGTCGTGAGTAACATAGACCTCACCATGTTCATAAGGATTCATTGTTCCTGGATCGACGTTCAGATAAGGATCCAGTTTTAACATCGCAACTTTAAGGTTTTGTCGCTCTAGTAGCAGAGCGAGAGAGGCTGCGGTTAATCCCTTGCCTAAGGAGGATACAACTCCCCCTGTTAAAAAGATGCACTTGAATGGCATGTTAAATATTCTTCTACTTTATTTATATCTTCAGGATAATCAACTGAGGGGCTCTTAGCTTCCACTACACATACATGAATGGATCCACCGTGTTCTAGTACACGTAGTTGCTCAAGATCTTCAGCTTGGCTTAGAGGAGAAGGGGCGGATGCAATGTAATTGAACAGAGCAGGCCGTCTAAACGCATACACGCCAATGTGAAGATAAATTGGTGTCTCTTTCTTTAAAATGTGTGGAATAGGGCCTCTACTGAAATATAAAGCCTTTCCATTTTTATCGAAAACACATTTTACTTTTTGATTTGTTAAGATTTCATGAGAATCTGTGGTTTTAGCGACAGGAGTCACTATTTGAATTTCTGGATGCTCTTCAAGTTTCCTGACAAGAGCATCAACAACAGTATGACGTAAACAGGGCTCATCCCCTTGGATATTCACTACGATTTCAGCTTCAGGGAAATAACGGGATATTGTTTCTGCCATACGTTCGGTCCCATTAGCACAATCAGGACTGGTCATGACACACTCTCCGCCAAAATCTATAACATGATCCATGATGCGTTGGTTATCAGTAGCCACAACTACTTTATCTAGTGTTTCGCTTTGAATGATATTTTCATAAGTTCTTTGAATTAAAGACTTTCCAAGGATTAGAGCTAAAGGTTTCCCAGGAAATCTGAAGCTTCCCCATCTCGCTGGTAAAACCCCAACCTTCTTACTGACAAATATTTGTTCTTCCATAACCGCAGCAACTCCTTAGTGTCTAAGATGTTTTAACACTTGGGATTATCATCGGGGGTTTTATAAAACACAAGGTTTTTGATGATTTTGATTTTTGGTATTTTATTTATAATAAAAGTAACGGAAGTTATATCATTAAATTAACAAACGTATTTTATTTTTATTATGCTTTCAAAAGTCAGTAAGTTCTTATTAACCGTATTAATATCTCTGCAAACTCTGTGCCCTGCTTCATTAATTGCAGGTGAATCAAAGACAGGTTTTCTCTTTAAAATGAAGAACTGGTTCTCTGATAAGGAGATAAAAGACGGTGATGTGTCTGTTGCTAAGATCAAAGATAGCCTAAATTGGAAACGGTATGACTATACGAAAAGTTGTGGCTTTTCCGCGGAGTTTCCTGGAGACCCCGAACATTCAGGACAGGTCATAGAGATCCCTCAATCAGAACTTACCATACGCTATGATACATACGTTACAGAAACACAATCGGATAACACTGTTTATGTGGTGTCTGTGTGGGAATACCCTGAGAAGGTGGATGTGAGTCGTCCAGAATTAAATCTTCAGGAAGGGTTTTCTGGAATGCTACAAGCTCTTCCAGAATCACAAGTCCTATTTATGCAGGCAAAAGAAATACAGGGACATAAAGCCTTAGAGTTTTGGATATCTTGCGAAGATATTTATTTTAGGGGAATGTTGATTTCGGTTAATCACACGCTATATCAAGTCTTTGTGGTTTATAAAAATAAGAATGCTAAAGCTTTAGATAAAGAATACGAAACGTTCATAAAATCATTTAAGATTACTAAAGTGCGTGAGGCAAGAAATTTAGATTTAAAAAAGAAAATTAGACTTTGAAAAACAAGTGTTGCTCTTTGTTATGAATAAAGATTCATAGAAGGTCTGCTCTTTCGAGTCTAGTTTTTCGCTACCTCTAGGGTCGAAAGAGCTGTCTTCACTTTAAGCTTTTTCATTCTCTTAAACGCTATGTCTTTCTATATGGAGCCAAAATTCTATAAATGGAATTTTATGGTTCTTCGAGTTTTTTTAGCCGCCGTTATTTGTTGTTCCTTTATCTCTTTAAAGGGCAGCTCCTATAGATATTTTTAGTGAGAAACTCGCCCCTTTATATTGTGTAGGTAGGTATTTTATCTTGTCTCTTCCAGAAGTGTCAGAGTCTTCAGACGTTGCGTGTCCTATCCCTTGGTTTGCTAACAGTAAGAAGACAGTTGAAGGAAGGATAACCTATTACTCCGGAGATTATTTTGGCAAATATTTCGTGATGTCTTCTTTTTGGCCCAATAAAGTTTCTGCTGCTGTTATTAGCTGTAATATGATTCTTAATCATCGAGTCGAGCTTATCTTGATCATAGGTACATGTTATTCGTTTTCAGAAACCTGTAGTTTTGGAAATGTTCTGATTTCCCATGGCTATGTTAATTATGATTCTGATGATCGTCCATTTTTCAAAAGATTTGAAATTCCAAATATAAATCAGAGCATGTTTGCTGCCAGAGAAGCATATAGGGAAGCTGAAAAGGCTGTAGGAAGGCGGTTTATTGCTGCGCATAAACGTTCTATAGAGGATTTATTAAAAACACATGGTTATCTCAAACCTATGACATCTACAGAATATGGTATTTCAGAAGGTATCATAGCTACTGGAGAGGCCTTCACTATGTTTAAAAATTATTTTTTTATCTCTTCAAAAACTTCATTCGGAAATTCAAGGTTTTGATAGTGCTGGAGGAGCTATCTCTCAGGTATGTATATGAATTTGATATTCCTTGTTTAGGAGTGCATATTCTTCTACCTCATCCTTGAGAGTCGTCGAGTAATGAAGCTTGGTTACACTTGCAAAGTGAAACTAGTAAATTTTACACGGATTCTCTATTGAAAAGTGTCCTCGAAGAAATCTGTTTAATTCACTAATTCGTTTTTTTCCTAATTCTTTAGTTGAGGTTAAATCTCTTAGTCATTAAGATGATTTTTCTTTTTCGATCACAATAAGAGAAGAATAAGCGGGGACTTAGCTTAGCTGGTAGAGCGTCTGATTTGCATTCAGAAGGTCAGGAGTTCGACTCTCCTAGTCTCCAAACTCGCGGTTATAGCTCAGTTGGTTAGAGCGCGACACTGATAATGTCGAGGTCCCAAGTTCAAGTCTTGGTAACCGCAAGCCGACTTCTCTTTAAACTCTGTGGTTTCTACATGTTAGAAGTCAAAAATCTTAGCTATTCTTATTCTGATAAGCTAATATTTGAAAATGCTTCTTTTACATCTCGTCCAGGAAAGATCACTATTGTTTTAGGTGTGTCTGGGACAGGGAAAACTACGTTATTCCGTTTAATAGCTAATTTCTTATCGCCAGCTGCAGGAGAAATTCTTTGGTTGGGAGAGCCTGTGCAACAAACAGACGTTGCTTATATGCAGCAAAAACAAACGTTGCTCCCTTGGCGAACTGTATTGAAAAATATTCATCTTAATTCTGAATTAGGGGTGAAAAGCAAGCGTTTCCCTATATTCCCTGAAAAGTTGCTTGAGGTAATAGAAAGCTTCAATTTAGGTGATTTATTAGATTGTTATCCCGATGAGCTTTCTGAAGGGCAGAAACAGAGAGTTTCTTTAGCTTGTCAGTGTTTATCTCCAAAGCCGATATTACTTTTAGATGAACCATTTTCTTCACTAGACATTACTACCAAAGAACAGTTGTATCAGTATATTTTAAGATTAGCAAGAAAAGACCGTAAAACGGTAGTTCTTGTTACTCATGATTTTCGTGATGTAGCTTTTCTTGGAGATATATTTTACGTGCTTAAAAATCATGGGCTTATTCCTGTATTTTTTAATGATGTAACGCGTTCTTCCGATAACGTCCATATGCTTATAAAGGATATCCGGGAGTGTCTTTCAACATGACGTCATCGTTATCAGGTTTGCCGAGTTCTGAGTTAAGTTATACCCTACTTTCTTCAGAACAAAAGCTAGCTCTTTATGGTGGTATTCACGCGCACCGTTGCAGGGGCGGCCCTCTTGTCATTATCGCTACAGTTGCCTTCGTCTGTGCCTTGGTGTTTTTATTGATAGGTTCTCTTTTGTTGGGATACCCTCTTCAGGGCTTTTGTTTTGTTTCTGACATATTTCTTCCGTTTATTCTTCCTGCTATTCTTTTATTAGTGCTCATTTCGTTTCCTTTAATTATATATGCTTTTCAGCATCATAAAGAAGCTTTAAGCAAGCATAAAGAATTAGCAGAAAGCAATTACTTACAGATTTTAAATTACTGTAATAGTCAGACAGGAAGGATAAGCAAAAAAGACGTAGCTAGGTTTATAGAATCTGAAGTTCTACTTACTGAATATACGTCTAGATTTTCTTATGTGACGCTATACCAAACTATGAAAGCAATTCCAGAGAAAGATTCTGCGCATTCTTCTTTACATGATGCTCTTATTGCGGAGGGCATAGATCGCGCGAAAGAGGAGATTTATGCAAGCGAATATGACAAAGAGAAACGTGATCGCTTAGAGGCTGAAGAAGAAGAGCGATCTGCAGAGCAAAGACAAGAAGAAGCCTCTTCAGAAGTTCATCCTTTACTAAAGTGATAAACATCACGTTTTACTTTTTCTGTATTATTTTCCCTACTGATAAGAAAATTAAAGCGAGTCCTGTGATTATGGTAGGAATGAGTATCGGAGCGTGTAGGGGAATATGAAAGAAAACAGGAGAAAGTAGGATCGCTGCAGAGAAAATCACACAGAGCCAGCGTAAATGACGAAGACTATCAGCAAAAGATAGAGTGGCAAGAACAATAATGAACCAGCAGCAGATATTCGTATAGTTTCTCAAGTTATCTGTAATAGCCAACTCATCGCTCACTTTGATAAATCCTATGGCCACGCAAATAGAAATCAGAAGATGAATAGGGAAAGAAATTCCCTGAAAAGCTTGCTTGCATGCTTTTATAAAGGGAAGGACGGTGCGCTCTTCCCAAAAGAGGGAATCCTTGTAGTATTCTGATCCAAAGAGAGACACGCGAATAAGTTCGCGCTTTTTACCTAGGAATCGTGCGAGATAGGAAAATGTTGCTCTGAGTTCGTCATAAGCAAAAACAAACGCCAATGCAGGTTGTAGGGTTAGGAATAAGCATAACCAGCAATCTAGAGTGAGTTGTTTAGTTGCAATGGGGATAAAGGTAAGGAGGATAGTAAATAGCAGGGTAATAGCTGTTGCTATGACGACTTTAGGACGTGTATGCCAACGACGTTCTCCTCCTGCTAGAGAGAGTACGATAAGTAAAGAATATGCGGTCATCATCAATGCATAAACAAAGAAGTCACACTCAAAAGTGCTTGTAGATATTCCTAAGGCAGATGCTGTTAAATAGCGCGACTGTAACCAGGATAATAAACTTAATATTAAAACAGCAGCACGACGTCCTCCTGATGAGGGGTTATAGGAAATTCCTTCAGGTAGAGTCGGGCCGACTTCTAGAGCTTCTGGACGTGTAGGGGGAATGCAGACAACAGCAAAGATGGCAAAACCTATAAGAGTATCGTTTGCAAAGACGATAGAAGAGCGTTCAGGAAAACATGGAAAAAGAGAAACCCAAATACCTACAAATACGCCAAACCAAAGCACAGAGCGCTTATAGAAAGAGATACATGCTAAGAGAATCAGTAGGCTGCCGCAGATCCTATTGGAAAGGATAACGTTAGGAGCTTGATAGTTCAGTGTGTTAGGAGTGGATATAAGCAATAATCCTAAAAATGCGGGGAGGATACTTAATTTAAAAAAACGATAACGGAAGTGCTTATAAATATTTTCTAAGGTTTCTTTATCCATGAAAAGAAAAGTAATGTAATTTTTCTTTCTAAATAGAGTGAGTATGATAAAACTAAAAGGTTTTTTATCAATGTAGGCATATCTCAATATGTAAATAAGAGAAGTAGAGGGAGAGGCCAGGGCATCTTGGCATAAAAAATAGTTTTCAATTTTTATTTTTTTATTTTATTTCTGAGTTCTGTGTGAGCCATATAAGATAAGAGAACAGTCATTGAATAAAAAGATATTAGTCATAGTTACCAGCGCTTTTTTCGTACTATGCTTTGGCATAATGGTTTATAAAAAGCAGACGATATTACCTCCAAAAGCTCATATTCCTACAAATGCTAAACATTTCCCAACTCTCGGTAATCTTTATGCACCAATTAATATTACGGTATTTGAAGAACCTTCATGTTTGGCATGTACAGAATTTAGCACCGAAGTTTTCCCCTTATTAAAAAAGAAATATATTGATACAGGTGAGGTATCATTTACGTTAATCCCTGTATGTTTTATTCGAGGTTCTATGCTTGCGGCTCAAGCATTACTTTGTGTTTATTATCATGATCCTCGTCAGCCAGATATAGAAGCTTATATGGAATATTTTCATAGACTGCTTATTTATCCTAAAGAGGAGGGAAAACGTTGGGCAACTCCTGAAGTGTTAACTAAGCTTACTGAGAATTTAAAAACGCATTCCGGGCGGAGCATTAACCCTAAGGGGTTTATGCAATGTATCGATTCTCAACAGTATGAAGAGCAAATTAAAAAGAATAATATTTATGGTTCTCAGGTGCTCGGGGGACAGTTAGCAACACCAACAGCTGTTGTCGGTGATTACTTAATAGAGGATCCCACGTTTGAGGAATTAGAGCGTGTTATTCGACAAATCCGCTACTTACAAGCTACCGAGGAAAACGATGATTAGATTCCTTCGTAATTATGCTTTATATTTTGCGTGGTTAATTTGTTGTATAGGAACAGTAATGAGTATTTATTACAGTTACCTGTTAAACATAGAACCCTGTGTTTTATGCTATTATCAAAGGATTTGTCTATTCCCTTTGTCGATTGTCTTGGGAATCGCGACATATCGTGAAGATAGTTTAGTAAAGATTTACGCTTTGCCTTTATCTATCGTTGGTATGCTAATTGCTGTTTATCAGATTTGCCTACAAGAAATTTCTGGAATGACCATAGATATTTGCGGCCGGGTATCTTGTTCAACAAAGCTGTTTATTTTCGGCTTTATCACCATTCCTATGGCGTCGGCATTGGCATTTTGCGCTATTTCTTGCTTATTGATTTTATCCGGAAATACAAAAAGGTAGATAAAGAGATGGTGGCATGAGAACAGCCTCTTTTCTTATATTTTGTAATTTACAAGAGGGATAATACAGAGAAGAGCATGGAGTTTATACTAGTTCATTAAGTTATTCACGGTTGACAACCTTTTCAAAGTTTTCTCTATTGTTTCTACTCAATCTATTTCTTCAACGCCAGTAGGAGATAGTTCTTGTAAAGCAGTGCCTACGTGATCTACTCGGCTTTGTAACATACCCCACCTACTATATTCTCAAACTGATTAATGTGTCTGTGAACACTCTCTTCATCGTTCTCATCTATATTTCCTATACTTGTGAACAATTGGCCTGTAGCTTGTATCACATTATCTGTTGCGTATGGATCTAGAGAAATGGATACTGTTACAGCCTCTCCTTTAGAAGGATCGCCTTGTATTGTAGTAGAGCATTGATGAATTGTTCTGGATTTATGCTAGATAAATCTAATGTGCTTGTAGGTTTCGTTGCGGTCCAAATCCTCAGACAATGCGGAAGTGGCTTTTTTAATTTCTATGATATTATCTGAGGAAAGAATTCTCCGATGTATTGAAAGATACCATTCAAGGGCTATAGGCTGTGTGCCTCCAATATTACGAACAACACCGGAACGCAATAATGAACAATATTGTGTTGTAGCAGATACAGAAGCTTGATTATTCGGGTATTTATTAATAAACGTAACTATATTCTTACTTTTATATCATGAACGGGAAACACTCGACTCATGGATTGAAGTAATTTCGATTATAAACGTGGTTATTAATCATAAGTTGTTAATCAATAATAACTAAGGGTTTTGACTATTTTAAAAGTCTTTGTTTTTGAGTGTGTTATTGCCCGCAACTAAGTTTGTCAATTAGGTATAATCTGAAATTTTCCCTAGCTTCGCTATTTCTTATATAGATAAAAGGGGGAAGGCATATTGTAAGGATTTGGGCTAGAGCGTTGTAGAGGATTTTCATAATTAGAGTAAGGATTCCTAAATTGCAAATTTCGATAATTGCCATGAGAGTGAAGACAATGTTATCTTTTCGGGTTATCTTCAAAAGTATCTGTAGACCACACATTATAAAGTTTCCCAGCTCCCCGAATGGTTCCTATAATGGGCAAAGCTTTCAGAACTTGAATGATTAGACCATCCGTATCTAAATCGTCTATTTCATCAGAAAATATCCAATCAATAGCTCAGTGTTTTAAACCAAATTGATCAAGGACAAATCCTAGTTTAAAAAGTTTCAGGTAGTTTTGTGTAGCTTGATTAAATTCTGTGTTATCGTGATACGTATTTATCAACATGAGTGACAACTTCCTTATTTGTTATATTTATAATCATATAGAAAAAAGTCGGGCCTTTTGTGAATAAGAAGAGAATGGGGATGACAGCATTCTCTCGTATCTCTTGTATATTTTTATAAGGCAATATGAGACAGGGTCTATTGGAGCTGCGAGCAAAACCTGAAATATAGGGAACGCCACAACAAAGAATATCTATGCAGTATGGTTAGTGAATATTACTTTATTCTTGCTGCTAGATATTGAGAGGCGAATGGTTTATTTCTGTTTATAAATTATTACAATAATCAACATGGTATAATTTTGAATCCGGTGAAAAACAATGCCTAGAGATTTTTCTGGATGTTTGCGAGTCTTGGTTTAACTGGCTAATAGTTTTAGATGTATATTTAGTGTGATTTGTTGAATGTTTTTGTGTTTAGATCAGGGAAAATCTTTCTGGGGAGGGAGTATTGGGAAGAATAGACGAAGCTATTTTGTATATTAGGAATTCGAGGCATTCCAAGAAATAGAAGGCCATAGTCATGGCTACTTTTAGTACTAGAGATACTATACCTAATCCTAGAATTTCTAGTGCTCCAGAGAGAGAGTGGAATAGGATATCTCTGCATCGATCTTTGGGATCTTTGGTGGACCATACACTGTATAATTTTCCTAAGCCTAGCGTATTGCCTATGATGGGGATACAACGGATGAGGAGCTCTTTAATTTCTTCAGCATTGGCTATATTGATTTCCCAATCTATAGTATAGGGCTGCATCTGGGTTTCAGATCTGATGAAGCCATCTTTAAGTAACCAGTGAACATTTTGGTTATCATAAAAGAAATCAGTATTATTTTTATATCTATTAATACAACAATCCATATTTATTAGAACATAGCAGCTTTGTTAAGAATAAAGTGGTTTATTTTGTTGGAAGACTGAGTTTAGGGGTGGTTTTATATTTAGAAAAGTTTGTAAAGGAATTTATGATGATTTTTAATAAAAATCAAATTCCTATTATTTTTTTATTTGAAATGCTCTTAACTTTTTAGAGTTCAGTAAAATAATCCTAAAAAAAAAGAATAGGCTATTAAATAGCATCATTTAAAATTTGTTTGCGGATATTTTTCATGAATTCTTGCATGTAGTGAAGGTTATGAATGGAGGCCCAAATCCCTGCGTTAGGTTCATGAACTTTGAAAAGATGTCGTAGATAGGCTCTAGAGATGTTTGAGGTGCATGTTAGGCATGAGCATTCTGGATCTATAGGGGACAGGTCGTTAGTATAAGCCTGGTTAGCGATTTTGATAGGTCCTTGAGAGGATAGGATTAATCCGTGGCGTGCAGCTTTGGTTGGGTAGGAACTATCGAAAGAATCTATACCAAAACCTACTGTAGCCTGTATGGAAGGGAGGTCTCCTATGCCCAAAAGATGGATGGGACGGTCTTTGGATAAGTAAGAAGTCGTTAGATCGACAATAGGGACCATCTCATTTAGGTTTCGTCCTAGGCTTCCACCAATGGCAAATCCGTCAAAAGGATGATCTTCAACAAATTGACAACCAATTTTTCTTTGATCGGGATCTATGCCTCCGTGGATCACGCCATACATAGACTGGTACCTTGGGTCTTTTTTATGGTAATCTAAGGAGCGTTTTTCCCAGACGTAAGTTCGTGCACATGATGATAGGAAGTATGTTTGTTCGGAGTGAAAAGGTAAAAGCTCGTCTAGAGGAATAATGATATCAGCGCCGAGATCTTTTTGCGCTTGTACTGAGACTTCCGGGGATAGGAAGAGTTTATGGCCATCTCGGTAGGACTTAAACCAAACTCCTTCATCAGTAATATCTAAGATAGATGACGAGCCTTTTTTTTTCCCACAGCTTTTAATTTCTTCTGCTACGGAACCATAAGCAAGACTAAAGATTTGGAATCCTCCAGAATCTGTGATTATGGGGGCATTTCTATTGATGAATTTATGCAAGCCCCCCATAGCTGCGATACCTTGTGTTCCTGGGTGGATCAGAAGGTGGTAGGTATTGCAAAACATTAACTGGATATTACTATGGTCTATAACACCCTTTAGAGCACCATTTGTCGCCACAGGAACAAAAGCAGGGGTATCTATAACTCCATGAGCAGTTTCTATTCTACCTACACGCGCTCGCGATTTTGTAGATTGATGGAGGATATGAAATTTTAGTGCCACGATTAGGAACCTGAAATTGCTTCCCTAAGAAAAAGCAGTTGTTTTCCATCTCATTCGAAAACAGGAAAATAAGCGTATCGGGCTTATATTTTCCTGTAAATAGAATTTGTAGAGTAAGTGGAAAGCTCTTTGCAATGGAGAATATGTGCGCAATTCTTAGATATATAAGAAATTTTAACTAGCTGTTCTATATTGCGTTTTGCTTTCTAAGATATTTTCCAAAGACAACAACTGGCACAGACATGGCAATAACACATATTTTAGTAATTAAAGAAAATAGAATTACATGAGTAAGATTTGCTACGATTCCATAAAGACCAAGGAAAGAAAATAGTAGGGTATCTAGGATTTGAGAAGAAATTAAAGATATGGCTGAGCGGGTTCCGAAAGCTTTATTTTTGAAAAGGGTTTTTAGGTAAGAAAATAGTTTAAGATCTATAATTTGAACGAGGATTACGGTAACTAAAGAAGCTAAGGTTAGTCGTAGCGAGGGTGAAAAAAGCGCTATAAAATGGTTTTGGGTTGTGTCGTTCGGAGAGGGTTTCAGCGCAAGGTGTAATTGCGTTACAAGAAGAAAGGCTATGCTTATTACCCATGAGCTGACCATGGCTTCATTTACTTTCTTTTTCCCATAAACTTCTCTGGAGAAATTTAAGCAAGACAAGATGCCAATCATGTAAACGTCAGCTGAGGTAATTTCTAGATTGCATAGAACAATTTGTTTCAACACAAAAACGTTCATAATTACCGATAGGGTAGCCAACCAGCCCGTTAGCCAGCCTCTACCTTTAGAGGCAAAAAATATACCAGCAAGTACAACAAACACGGTTTGTGCTGTGAAGATCATTTCATTATGCACAACAGAGTCTCCTAGATTTAGTAGAGTTTATAGGCCTAAGGCTCATAGAAAGTATAAATAATAAAAAATCTGACTAAAAATGAGTTAGAAGCATAGAGAAAAGGGATTAATTTGTATCTATTTTGCTTGAAAGTAAGTAGAAAGTGCTCAAGAGTAGAAAGATTTGTCTGATAGTTGCAGGGATTTCTTAGTTGCCAAGCGCAGTATCTCTATTATTGGGTATTGTTATTTTAGATTAACCCTGTTTTCACTCCCACAGAGTAGAGGATACACAACGCTATTTACTTTTGAATTACAGGTATTTTTTTAAAGAATGGCTACTGTAAAAACACGCGACACCCCGGGTCGTGCCTATAACAGGAACAGCGTTTACTAGATCAGGTGTAAAGTTTTCTTTAGTGACTAGCAGCTAGTAGTCACGCGAAGCAACTCGTATAGATAGAGGAGAAAAACATACGCATACATAAGCACTTTTAGGTAGACACGGATGGAATATCCCCTCTATAGCTGTTTATTGGCTAAGTTAGAAATATGCTATACTTTGAAATCGTATGAATTGACGAAATAATGTATAGGATGAGGTGTTCAAATGTAATAAATGTTTTGTAAATACAGCCGACATTGAAGAAATAACTCAAAGGAGACTCTTGATTGCTATTGCTTTGTAAAGTATACAGCTGCTTTGTGGTTGTGTAAAACTTTCTTAATCATCCGCCTCGATAACACTACTCATGTAGCAGCTTCTTCAGGTAGGGAGGATAGAGAATCCCGTCTTCTTATAATGGGATTTAATATTTTCCTGTGAATTCAGATTTATCTAATGCAAGAAGGTTGGGTAAAACACCCAACAAGTTTCTTAGCGGCGTAAAAACCTGCGAAAGCCAATCCAGCAACAGTGGCAATGACAATCACAAGAGCAACGCTTAAGATGATTAGAGCAGCAAGTGTAGCAATTAGCAGCACTAGTAAGGCAGGAGCAAAACCAGCAATCTCGATGGTGCCGAGAATGGTTTGTCTAATCAAGCCTAAGGTTGAATCCTGGCTTCTGTCTTTAACAGAGTAGATACTATAAATACGCGCAAAACCTCGAATCGTGCCTAATACTGGTATAGAGCTTATCAATAAAGAGTTGAGCCCTGCTTTAACAGATGTGAAGTCTATTATTTTAGTAATGCGTCCCTTCAAGCCTTGGCGAGCAAAGGCGCTTTTGATGAGGGTGGGAGAGTTTCTAGTTTTCGCTATAAAATCTGCGGGTGTCGCATAACTATTAATTAACATACTTTCCCCAGAATGTTTTCTGTGGAAGGGCAAATATTTTAACACAGGTGAGGGGAATCAAGCTAGAATTATTTTCTATACATGGAAAATACTGTTTAGTAGGGGGCTCAGAGTGTCGTCCTATGAGAAATTTTTATCAGACGTTAAATTGTTTCGAAGCGAAGTGATTCCGGTAAAAACGTAGTAAAGGACTCATGGGGTGGCGAGGAGTTAACTGCGGCACTGAGTTTAAAATAAAGAAATCGTGAGTATGAACAAAAAGAAACCTCGCTATACGAGAGGTTTCTTCTATAAATGGACTAAATATCTTTTAGTTTATTGATTTGCAGGTGGAATTAAAGAGTTGATAGTTTCCCCGTTTGCAAATACTGTTGTATTAATGTAGTCGGCAGGGAAATCCTTTCCGTAGAGTTCGATAACCTCGTTGGAATTGATCGCATTCCAAATGTCTGAAAAACGTTTTTGTTCAGGTAAAGCATCTTGAGGAGTTAGTAAAGAGGGATTGGTTACGGAGAACATGAATCCTAGGCT
Organism: Chlamydia buteonis; assembly: GCF_900634605.1. Lineage (NCBI taxonomy): Bacteria > Pseudomonadati > Chlamydiota > Chlamydiia > Chlamydiales > Chlamydiaceae > Chlamydia > Chlamydia buteonis. Next base: position 323,724 of record NZ_CAAAFM010000002.1, on the reverse strand, counting down.
ATAGACGGTATTTCCATAGATCTGTTTGGATATAACTACTGGTACTAAGCTGTGTTGAGAGTAGTGGTTACATAAAGCAGCAAATGTATCTTGCTCTACGCCATATAAGACCGCAGAAGCATAAGCGTCTTCTTGTTCTCTAGTATCCTGTAACTCGAGAACCATAGCATTAAGATCAGCGTAATTTTTAGACTGATCTTTTTTATCTTTACGTGAATCGTAATTGAAAATGCGTTTTGTTTGCTCAACGCGTACAGCAATACTCCAAGAGGATGTGCCGTGACTTTGGAATACAGAAGGATTCATAAGATCATCGTAAATTACTATAGGAAGATAGTCCATATGTTCAGATAGGTCCCAAGCTGTTTGGATAGTGTCCCAGATAGTGTTGGGGTCTTCGGTACTTAGGAAGGTAGGCGCTGACTGTCTACCTTCTTCAGCTACAGATTTATCATAAGTAAATGCATCATCAGTAACACATCCAGTAATTAAAACAGAAAGGGAAGCTAGACAAAAAGCACCCAATAATCTGATTTTCGATAGGAAGAAGTTTTGTGTTTTCATATCTTCGCCTCATTTGCTATATTTAGTTTAAAAGCAAAAGACCCTAACAACTTACAACTTTGTTGGCGATAAAAAAATATTATACAAAAATAAAAAACGTAGTTCAGATAGTGATATTACGGCGATTTTAAATGATAAGAACAATAGGGGTAGGCATTCTAAACCTTTGATTTTTTTTGTGTTTTCAGCCTATTCATCACCCCTGGCCATGGCCTAGCATTAATTTAACGAACCTCTACCGTGACTTCAGCATCTGTCTCTATTGGTTTGGAATTCCCTACAATATCCGAGGAGGGCTCTGAAGCAGAAAAATCCTGGTTAAGCTGACAAGTCTGAAGTTGGTTTTGTAGTTCTGCTATTTCAGCCTCTCTTTCCTTTAAACGTTTTCTTAGGATGCCTGAGAGGCCCTCTTCTACATTATTTACAAAGAAAAGAACCCCTACGCTTATGAATATAATTCCTATAAGCATTAAAACTGAGGTTAGGACGATTGTTGTTGTATTTAGCAAGCTCAGACCATTAAGAAAGAAAATAGCTACGAAGATTGAAACTACAGTAGAAAAGCCCAAAACAATCAACATAGTGTCTAGAAACAGTCTAAGAGATGAGCGTCGTATAGATGAGTTCCCATCTGTCTTAGAGAGGCTTATAGTTGAAGGAAATGAGGAAAGAGTTTTGTGTTGTGGTGTAGGTACTGGATTTGACATGCCGAATCCCTAATTGGTTTATTAGTTTTGGTCGAACAGAGTATATAAAAATTTTTTTAATCGCAATGAGTCATCTTAATTCTTAAGAATAGAAAACAGTGCCGCTGCATCTAGAAGTAAAGAAAAGATATTTAATCTCATTGGGATACTGATTATCTTCACTTAGATTTTTTAGAATTTCAAAAAATTAGGTGTTATCGTTGTTTCTGCTACTTTGATTGTAGAATATGCCTCGAATGTAAGAGTTGATGCATATTTAGAATTGAAGGTTTTATTTCTATAAATATTTCTGATTTCTTTTAGTAATGTTGTTATATTCTAAATTATAAGAACATAAATAATATTCTTTACATTGAATTAATAAAAATTAACTTGGAGAGAAGTTAGTAGGTTAAGAATCCTCGAATGATATTAATTGCTTGCTTCTTGTGATCAAAGGGGATTTTATGCATAAATCAATAATGTATTTATTTGGGTGCATTTTACTTATTCTTACTGGTTGTTCCGAACCTATTACTTCGTCAAATAGCTCATATAAGCTTGAACAAGTTTTTTGTATTAAACTACCTGTTTCTGATTTTCTATCGTATCCCTGTGCGTACCTACCTTTTCAATATCAGTCTAATGAATATAAAGATCCCAAGGTTGTTCAAAGGGTCGATAATGAATCACGAAGGATTTGGAAGGAGATACATGCAAAAATGCAATTAACAACTCCATATATTCCTATGGTTGTTTATGGAAGTTTAATGAATCCAACTTCAGCGAAAAGTACACTTAAGGAGTACCACCCGCATGCTGTCTGGCTTCACGATTATATTAGAATATATAATTTGGATACTCGTCTCTTAGGAGGTTCTTCTAGATTAACAGATCTTGATGGTAAGGATAACCACGCTGCCCTTAATTTGAAGTATGCTCCAGGGAAGAATTGCAATGGGCTTATTTTGGCTATCGGAGAAGATGATTTTGTTGCTTGTCGTCGTCGTGAAGCGGATTATGACTGTATTCCTGTTGTAGTTTCAGATTACGTTCCTTCAGGGCAATGTACTCACAGGAGCGTAGCGTATGCCTGGATAGCAGGAGATCAAGCTTGCACCGACCATGTGCTTCCTTTAAAGGGATATTATTCTATGATCTGGGAGGGAATAACATCAGATAATGTTAAGGAGAGTTTTGGTGAACACTTTTCTGAGGACTATTTGGAGACAACTTTTTTAGCTGACGGTCGGTCGGTAAAAACAATTCATGATGAATATAAAGAAGCTCCTATTCGTTATTAGTGTTGTCTATAGCACTTAAACTCTGTCATCCTATTTTATTCTGAGAGCTTTTTAAAAGCTCTCAGTTATTCTGTTTAATTGTTTAGTTTTGTGGACTAGAGTTAGGGGAAAATATCTTAGTTTATTGGATTTTTCAGGAATTTTTTGAACCGTTTTGGATACATCTATCGTAATTTCTTATTAGTGAATTTTGCAATAATCCGTTGACATTATTGCAAATAAATACCCCCCTCCCCGCAACTACAATGCTTTTGCTTTTATCTTAGGCAGTCTGTTTTTTTAGTAAGAAGCGTGGGTTCTTTAATCTCTTACCGAATTTGATTATCTTCACTTTGAGAACTATATGTATGAAGCTCTGACTTTTGACGATGTTTTGTTAAAACCTCAGTATTCCGAAGCACTTCCAAAAGAAACTTGTTTATTTTCTTCTGTTTCAGAGTCTTTGTCTTTAGCTATTCCTATTTTGTCTGCTGCACTGGATTCTGTTATGTAGTTCTATGGCTACAGGTATGGCGGTAGCTGGTGGATTAAGTATTGTCATAAAAACATCACTTCAAGTGAGCAAGTTAGTATTGTAAAACAAATAAAAGCGCAAGATTCCTCTTTTGCAGTTGCCTGTGCAGTAGGTATCGGCCAACAAGGTTGGCAAAGAGCGGATGTTTTATTTGAAGCTGGTGTGGATGCTTTAGTAGTCTACACCGCTCATGGACATTCTAGATTTGTGCTCGATACTGCCTTATACCTTAAAAAGAACTATCCTGAAATAATCCACGTAACAACGATCGGAAAAGGCTACACAATGGCTTTATGAGGCAGAAGCCTATTTTCCTAATCTTTTTGTTAGATTGCAATCATCTGGAGCAGAAACTTTACCTCAGTCCGCCCCTACGAAATTAACTCCAGGATATCGTTATGCATATGATAGAGGATTTTGGATATGAAGCTCATGCTGGAGAGGGAACAGTTTTTTTTATATTTAAGCCAAACGTTGCAGTCTTTGCCTGTACAGAGAATAGCACACGGGTTTCAAGCAATTGAACAACTGCAAACTCTCAATCAAATCCAAGAGAAAAAAGTAACACTTGTTATGGCTACTGCTACTAATCTTATACTAGGAGCTTCATTACACCAATATTCAGGGTTAAAAAGGTAGGTAAAACAATGATCGATAGCCTTGATGGTCATCCTTTTTTACGTCATAAGCTTAGTGTAACGTTGAGTTCCGATAATCCTCAAATGTTAGGAACTTCTTTGCAGAATACGATTCTGCTTTTATCTGGATTCCCTTCATATGAAGATTCTGAATTATGTCATGTGAAATCTTCACCAATCACTCTTAAAAAGTCATATACAACTCAATGTAGAGGCAATAGTTTCTTCATTTAAGGATGCGAATATAAAAGCAATCCTTTTAAATCGGGTCCTTGGGTACTTGCTAAAGTTCTATCGTCTAGGCAGGAGAAAAGTGTGGTACTTAAGTTTATGAAAATTGCTTAGGGATAGATATTTTAAATGATAGCGTAGCTACCGAGTCTGTTTCTGATAAATACAAAAATACCTTCGTTTGTTACAAATTGTTTGTTTTTCTGTGATGTATTAATAGGGTGTCTCTTTTAGGGTATACAAGTTTGACCTCTCCTACTTCTGGCTATATTCATGTTTTCGCACTTTGGTTCATCTTTGGTTTTTTCGCAGGACTTCCTTAATTATGATCTTAATGTCTTTCATAAGGGGAATGGATATTTAGAATCCCTAGCTGAGAGGGTGGATAGATTACTTCAATTCCGAGACACGTCTCTAGTTCTTTACATTGATAAGATGAATACTCAGGGACAACTGGTTTATGTTCCAATACAAATTCCGTTATTCTTTAAAGAGAAGTTAAAAACTTTATTTCTGTATTTATGTATTGTTCCGGCACTTATAGCATTGGTTATTAAAGTAATTACTAGGATTGCTTTGTATTTCAAGTATCATGGTTGGGAAAGCTGGTCTGACCAAACAGATATTTTAATGGGGCCTCTTATAAGCTCGTCACAGAATTCACTAGAGAGCGACTGAAGGCTATAGATTTATATTTTTATCAGTTCGAAAAAAGTTGATGAGACTATTTTTCTTTCTTGCAAAGGAATAGAAAACAAATTGTTTTAATCTCCTAAATTTACTGAAGAACAGTTCGAGTAACGTATAGGGTAATTAATAGATCTTAAGTATTGAAAGGACGACATGTCATAACCTGAAATGAATTACGACATGCCGAAAGAAAAGCTGGACTAGTGTTTGGGTTTTTCTAGGATAAAGACAGCATCATTTGGACTGTCTGTTCTAGTTAAAGTATTATGACCATCTCGCATGCTAATATTCGATAAATATTTGTTGCTTGCCGTATGTTTGAGTCGTACTTCATCGCCATCGCGGATGATATTGTCCTTAGTTCTATTGACCTTCTCTATTTCAAACCCACATCTATCTGTATAGTATGAGGTATCCAAGTAACACTCTTGATAGCTGCTATAAAAAGCATTGAAAGCATAATCAACGAACTCTGATCCATACAAACCTCGTCTAACGCTAACTACTCCTATATTACAAAAAGTATTATGTACTATCTTTTGCTGTACTTGATCATTTTCAACTTGGAAGTAAAAAACTAAAGGTATTGCAACAGATTCTTCTTCTACCATTGGGAAAAGGTAAGGGAGAGTAGACCAGTAACCGAGGTAAGGTTCACTGACTATAGAAGAAGAATTCCCTGACCGCAAAATAAATTGAGAAGATCGTAGGGCAATCCCTGAAGTAAATTCTTCGTGTGGTTGCTCCAATTTTGGTTTGTGTTTTCTAAGATACGTGTCAATAGCTTGTTGTAATGCTTGTTTTTTTTCTTGCAGAGAAGCGACGTCAATAGTTGGGAAATACTGAGGGGTAAGGATATCAGTTATAGGAGAAATGGCTATTTTTAAGGGAACAGGGTCTAGAGGCACGCTTTCTGACCAATCTTTGAAATCCAAATGGTCTTCTTGCATTGTTGGTAAAACAGTTCCGCCTAAAAATACAGTTTGAGCCGAGCTAGTTGACGTAAGGGAAGAGTAGCCTGATTCTGTTTTATTTGTGACAGAACCCGTTAAAAGAGAGCTAGCTGCTGCTGTAGATATTGAAATTTCTTCTTTCTCAAGTTTTTGAATTTGTTCGAAACTTATTTTTAATACTTGAAATCCTATTCCACCATATGTCACTGCAGTCGTGTAATGGGTGCCTACGTTAGAAATAAAAGCCTCTAAGTGTTTAGGATCTTTAGTATCAAGAGTTTGTATAATTTGCTGAAATTCTTTATCTATTTTCAAATTTTCTGGGTCTGAGGCACGATCTTGCTGCAGAGTATATAGAGAATGTGAAGCTGTTGTACAGGTTACTGTATTCTTAGAGTTTCGTGTATTTTGCTTTACGAAACCATAGGTGAAGCTAGATGAAAAAGCTGCATCTTTTGTTAGGTCTTGTTCTTCGTCGTCACTTTCTTCGTCATTATTGTTCATGTTTCCTAGGTCAATATGTGCGTGCATTTGAAGGACTAGAAGATTTTTTCAGACTAATTTGGTAAATATGACAGTCATCTAAGCTTTGTTGAAAGCCGGACTTGATTTTTCTAATAGCGTAAGCTTGTTCTGAAACGATACGAAGTTCAGATATTGGTTTACTAATTAAAACGGCAGATATAGTATGACTGCCCACTTGAATTTGGTAATTGAAATTCGCGCTATCCAACCCCTGTAGATCAAGGCGGACATCTCCTTGTGTTAGAATTTGACTTTTAGCTTGATTTCTCCATAAATTGTTAAAGTTTATTTTGTTAATAAGTATTTTAGCATCCCTTTTATATTTTTTAATGATTTCTAAAAGTTTAGGAGAATAGCTCGGGAACAACTGTTTTTTAGTTGCTAAAATTACAGTTTCATTAGCTCCAAAGCTAGTATCAAGTAAATGCGAACTTCCTAAATTAAGAGAAGTATCCGGTAAGCTATAAGGAATATTAATAGTGACTGTAGTAGAAAATTCTTGTGAAAATGATGTTGTTTCTTCGAATATCGATGTGCTCACCGATATGTCTAGGGAAGGTTTCGGAAAGAGTTTAGTCCCTGGTGGGATGCCTAAATGTCCGTCAGAGCTAGGAATTGCCGTATCTTCTGTGAAAGAGTAATCTAGGATATTTATATCGCGTAAGCTATTAAGAATATTTACGGGATCCAAAGTCACGATATCGAGAGCACGTCCTAGGAAAGACACATTTCTCACTAGTTCATAAGAATCTGATTGAGCTACTGGGGGATTGTGAGGGGAGTCATTTTCTAACGTAATTAGAAACTGTATTCCTTTTTGGCTACTAAGTAGTAGAGATGATTTGATGGATTCGACAAGAGCATCTGTGTATGGGTGCTCTGAGAACACGTAGTCTACGATACACGAGGCAACACAATTGAGAATTTTTGGTTCTATAATTTCATAAATCACTCCTTTTTCATGATTCCCTTTGCGATGCAATTGATATTCGCAAGAAGAACTATTTATATCGCAGTCTGCACTGGAGAAATTATGTGCTTGTAAATTTTTTATAAAAATTTCTAGTCTGTTTTTTTTCATCTATTGGAAATAAGGAGGATGCAATAGATGGGAACTTGTCCAAGAGTGTTTGTGTGTCTAATCTCAAATCGAAGGCGGTATAGGGTATTGAGACGTAGTTTTTGTTATTGTGTATAGCATTATCTGGCATATACGATATTTTCAACCTGCGCAAATGAAAAGAGATTTTCTGAATTGTCGAGTATATATTCAACATGTATTTTATTTATAAATTCTAACATTATAACTTTTAAGCGCTTAAATCTTATTCCCTATAAATAAAAAATGATGGTTGTTTTATTTAGTGTTTTTACGGGGTGCATTCTGAAGGTTAGTCCACATCGTGCGATTATCAGAATGGGTTGCCTTAAGCATTTTGGGGCGGCCAGCCTTTGTATCTTTAGCCGCTATTCCATTTAATTATCTGGGAATATTTATGGGCTCAATCAAATGGATTAGCAAGAGCAATGACGAGGTTTTCTCGATATCCTAAGAACATTCCGGACAACCTGAGTATTTAGAGACAAATTTTTCATTGTGTCAGATGTGCCCTTCCGAAAAAGTTCTCGTTCTGAGAAATTTTGTAGGGTAAATGTAATCATCTACATCTTGAAGATTTAAAAAAAATATCATACAATAGTGCGTTGTCAAAGTGTATGTTTCATTGATTGAATGGCTTGGGTTTTTGCGCCCCTCTGTTTTCAAAACCAATGTCTCATAGACGCTGTTTAAAGCATTCGTATTTTTATTTTTCTCCTTCTTACTCGAGGCCTTTTGAGTTGGGGGGGGTATGTCTTTACAATCTGTTTCAATAAATAGTTTATCCACAGTTGTTCAAGCAAGCGAACAGGTACGACCGGAATCTGGTTATTCAGTACAAGGAATAGTAAAAGTGCTGAAGGTATCAGCAATATGTGAGACGATTATTATCTTGTTAGGCATATGCGCGCTGATTGGTATGATTACTTATAGCGTTAGTATCCACTTTATTGTTGTCATAAGTGTAATGCTAGCAATGCTCTTGATTTTCACAATGCCGCTAACATTGGTTCTTATTGGCAAAATAGGGGCATTTGCTAAACCACGAGTTGCTGATAAGATGAGGCATCCAGCAGTAGTTAATAAAGAATCCATCCCTCTCGATCACGGACCTGTAGTCAATAAGGAGGAAAGATTATTAGAACTTTCTGCCAAGTGTGAAGATTATGAAAAGAAAATAAATAGGCTGGGGGCGCTATTCCTTCAGCAGATTAAAGCTTTAGGTCATATGAAGCTAGACTGTGTTATACTAGATTCCTTAGAAAAGGCTATTCATTATAGTTGTCCTTATGAGGCTTCAGAGAAGAGTTATTCTTTGTTTGTTTTCCAACAATCGGTTTTAATAGAAGAGGGAAATATTGCGTCGAAAACACTTTATCAGATAAGTAGTATTCGCGTTTTGAGAGAACTACGTTTAATTATTCTTGGTGTTTTATCCGAAAAGGAAATAGTAGGTTTATTTCTGTTATTTGCTAATAATCCCAGTACAACATACTTTGATATAATTTTAGCTGAGCCTAAGATTATTGCTGTTGAGGCGTTATTACGTTATTGGTTAGGCAGAGTCTTTCCTTATACTCTTCGTTTCTTTTCTCTTGTGGATTTTCAATACAAATTAAAAACAGTATTTTCAAGTTCTTCTTGGATAGAATGTCAGGGGTCGCGATTTTTGAATCAGTTCACTGGATTGATTCCTGCTGTGGCAGCTTTATGGCAAAGAAAAGAGCTGAAGATGGGTAGATTTTGCAATAATTCTAGTTTATCTTGGGGAGATTGGATTCAACTTTCGATCAAGTTTAGTAGACAGGCTTTGCACTATCAAGGTTGTCTAGGGAGCTTATCTGTATTTCAAGAATGGCAGGAAAATGGTTGCGGTTTCGATAATTTGCCTTATCAAGAGGTCAATTTTGTCGTTGAAGAAAGTTTAGGCTCGGGTGTTGTGGCGTATGAAGGCCCAAAGTTTAAGGAAAGAGCCTTGGAGGGAGGTTTGAGAAGTATAAAGGCTTTTCGATCGTGGGTACAGGGGACTGGTGATTTCAACGAAGTTGCTGGAGAAGTAGCCAATATATGTGCCATACGGAAACAGGATAAGAAACATGCTGATCTACAGAAAAAAGAGGATATTCGAGAAACATGGAAGCTTGAGCTTAGTGTAAATCAAGAGTTGCTAGATAAGATTCTTATAGGATTACGTTATTTGTTATCTATGCGTTTTATAGGCGAGAGTCGAGATGTTCGAAGTATGATTCGTGAGGAGCTTGAAGTGTTGGATATTCCTGATTTGACGTTAGATCAGATTGCTGATGGGTAGTGTAATCTTGTATTTGTTAGTTTTCCTTATTGCTTAGGATTCGCTGAAAGAAGTAGCAAGATGATAATCTCTCCTTAATCGTGCTTTGCTTTACGTGAGCACCTAGAAACGGAGGGGCTGCGTTTGATAAAAAAACTAGCGTTTTTACGAATACAATCGTCAAAGGGCCGCTTAGGTGGCCGCTTCTTATTCCCGTTGACTTGTGGGCCTGAACTATTTAAAGTTCGGGTTGTGATCTTGGGCAAGATTTACAAAAAGTCGATTTTACCCAATTTTGGGATGATCTCCTTTCCCCCGCAATAGGTGCCTTGAAATTTAAAATCCTAAGCGACTCCACAGCTAAAAAATCTTAGAGGGCTTAAGCTATTTAAAAATAATTTCTTGTTCCATTAGAGATATGTCTCTCCAGATAGTACAAGTTTTTTAATAAAAATTGGGTTTACCCCAGTTATAAGGACGGATATAGCGGCTCACAGGAATAATTTCCTCATTATATTCGGTAACTAATCTAGATCTTAAGCGTCCTATACAGATAATAGTAGTGATAGCGAATCCTAAGGCGACAGCCACTGAAACTCCAATACTAATAGGAGCAGCAACTATAGATAATCCTCCTAAGGTTCCTAAGGTTACTAAAGCTGCTAAAGACATTAGTGATAAGACGACTATGGCGGTAATAGTCATGACCCTAGATTTCCCTTGTATGCGGGAGGGATATCTCTTCTGGATTTGGTGATATTCAGTAAAGTGGGGAATTTGCTGTTTTGGTCCGAAGTATTTTATGTTCCCTAGAGTTTTTCCGTATCTTGTTCCGTCACCAATACGACATGTGCTATTAAGGTAAGCTCGCACTTGATAGTAGCGGTCGAATAATCTTTGTAATATGCCCAAGCCCGCTTGGTTGTCATTATCTCTCATTTTTGCTACTTCTAACACGTGTTGTGCGCTATTTTTGATATCATCGATATCATCGATAAGCCAACTAGGCAGGGAGAAATGAAGTGTACGAGTAATTTCTTGTAACATTTCTATATCGCTAAGCAAAAACTGTGCGTCACTTGTTGATGAAACAGTATACTCAACAGGTCTTTGTGGTTTGTTAGTTTCTTCGCAGTCGTCACTTAAAACGCAGGCTAATGCTAATAAACCTGTGGTTGCACCAAATAAGCCTAAAGCTCTACTAGCCATTTAATAACCTCTACAAAATCAAGCGATTAATTAAAATATATTATACCTTAATTAATAATTAATTGTGTGTGTTGGTATTAAAAAATAATTTTTTAAGTTTTCTAAACATTGTTTCAATATTTCGGATATTTGTGTCTGCAATGTGTATAAAAACTATCTCAAAAGATAGGCGCATGAATAGGGGGCAGTGAATTGTAAAGATTTACAAATGAATAATAAAGAAGATTATCTAGAACTTATTGGTAGCTTTTTAAGAAAATATATATAATCGATCCTCCTCTAACACGAATTCACTGCTTTATGAGTCTTCCAGAAAAAATTAGCTCGTCCCACTCTTCTCAAAATCAAAGTAAAATTCTTCCTGAAAATTTTTATAACAAAAGTCTTTCCGATTCCTCATCTATTTTTAATAACCACAGCGCAATAACCCTTTACGACTCCTTATTACAACAAGATAACACTACAGAAGATGTTGTTAAAATTGGGGGATTGATTCAGCAGCACATTCATAAGATTATAGAAAAAAAAAGTATAGATTTGGGGGGGGGGGGGGTAACGTCTTCGCATCATACAGGAAACTGGAAGACCTCGCTTTTATACAATGCCTCTCGTCTTCTTGCGCACTTATTTGCCACAACAATACAGCCAGCTAGAATCACACGTTCTACAGTCTTATCTCAGTCAGTCAATGTACAGAAGACACCCTCTATGTCTTCTATCAAAAAATCGGGCACTTCACAAACGGGCAGTGTATCTTTTCCTGCATCGTCATCCTCTCTTACTAAAAAGATAAATAGGTCTAACAACAAAATATCGGAAGAGCACGTGTCTAGAAGAAAGCGTGCAGCAGTAGATTCAAATCAAGGTACAGAACAGAAGTATGATCTTACCGATAAGAATATTATTAGCCGCCTTCAATTAAGTGATGAGCAGGTAAAATCTTGTCAGAAGTCTGTTAATAATTTAAGAAAAGCAACGAATCGTTACCACACTCTTCGTGATAAGAACTCCAGGGCTGGTCAAAGTTTATTAGTTAAGCAAGCAGAGTTTCTGGAAGAAATTCAAAAGAGACTTAAATTGCCTAAGGAGCATCACGCTTCTAAGGTAATGGCAATGATCAAAAATGAGTACAAATCTCATCGAGTAGAAGTAGATAAATTTCTCCACGGGATTTGGGTTGCAGGTTCACCTCCAGATGGCACGCATGAGTATATCAGATCATTCTTAGAGGCATATGATGATTTTACATTTTATCTTTGGGTAGATGAAAAGGCATATGGTGCTGCTAAGTTTACTTCCATTATGAAAAAAATTGCCTTTGATTCGGCAATTACAAAGTTAAGGGAGAGTGTACCTGAATCTGACCAAGCATTCATCAAAAAGTACGATGAATTGAAACAGAAATATGGATCTGAAAAAAATCCTAAACTTCAGAATCAATATCTCGAAGACATACAATCTATGAGAGAGACCTATGTTGGATTGCATAAGAGTGTTAGAGATGCTTTTAATTCCTTCCTTCTTCAACAGACTGTAATTCAACAAGATAATTTTTTTAATTTTTGCACTCTTAGGGGTGTGGACTCTATTTCTGATCAAACACGTATAGACTATCTCGAAAAAGAGCTTCTTCTTCCAAGAGAAGAGGTAGAGGATTATAAGAAGCTGATAGAGAAAAACAAGAAGAAAATCGAAGAGATAGTTTTAAAAGTTAATAAGGATATAGGAGAAAATAGGGTTTTTATTAAGGACATCAAAGAATTAAAATCTATGCATGATAGAACCAATCTCTATAACTACAATACAGAGATGTTCTTACGATGGAATTACGCTGCTGCAACAGATCAAGTCAGAATGTACATGTTGGACGAGATCGGGGGCATCTATACTGACTTAGATATGATGCCAGCTTATTCCGCAGAAGTTAATAAGATAATTCATGATGTGGGAGGAAACATATTTTTTGAAGATCTTTCAATTCGACGTGCTGTATCCCACATCGTATTAAAACTGGTTAATGACAGCTATCAGTCAATTTCTCTAGGTCAGATTGCTCAAGAGTTGGACATATCCAGAATATCGTCAGAAGATAAAACAAAACTTTCTCAACTTGTTGATAAGCTATGGACATTCTCTCAGTCTCATGAAAAGAAAGCCTTTTTTGCAAGAATGTCACCGGACGTAGTTCGTGATTTCATGCCAATTTTACAAAGATATCATAAGTGGACAACAGGATGGAACGTTAGGGGATTAAACGGATTAATGATGTCCCATAAAGGCAGTGGTGTGGTTGAGGATGTTATTAAGGCTCAGAGGCAAGCTTATGCGGAATTGAAAACTTTGAGACAAAACGTTCTCAGTAGTCAATTCTTTAATGGTTTACAAGATCTTTCAGAATTAGATCGTATGTCGGTAGTAGGAGGTGCATTAGTTAAGGATTACCTTGAGAAATCTTTGTTTTTTGATTTTCGTCAGGACTCGATCATTCCTGGTGCAGTTAGTACTCTGGGGATTTCTGGCCCCGACTTAATCATGAAGGAGATGAAAAGGTATTTTCGCTCACAAGGTCCCATAGGAGAGGATTTCCTAGAAAATCAAGGAAGAAAACTAGGGAAAGAGGCTTTCTTAGGGGCATACAACAGGTTGCCGGGGGATACTACTCACTTTGATTGGCTCAATCCTGTAACTATCGGAGCCAATGATGTAACGCCTGCAGACGACAGCACTTGGTGTGGAATCAAAAATCGGGATGCTAGTGATTTATTGTTTTCTGATTCCTCAAAATTAAGTACTAAGCCTGTAAAAAGTATATCTCGGACTACGGTTGATGTGCAAGAATTCACCAAACTATGGTCCGAACATTCAAAAGCTATCTGCTCTGTAGAATTATTACAACGTTTTAACCAAGTTATTGTTAATCCCGAGTTAGACATTGGCACAATTTCTGAGCTAGATGGAGATTTGTCTGTCGCAATGCAAAATTTATCCCAAGACCGAATAGCACAGGAAGGCGTATTTTCTCTACAACTACAATTAGCTGAGCTCGTTCGATCTGTAAAATTTCCAGTATCCAATCAGGTGAATTTCTTTCCTAATGGGCATAGTAATTTTGAGAATGATTTAGAGAAGGCAGTTAAACTATATCTAAACGCTAACCCACAAACCAAAATTGTTCTCTGGGAAAGTCCTTTAAGTGATCGTGTCTTATTCCTTAAGGACATGATTTCTATATCCGAAAGATTATTAGCGATTTCTAATTTTATTGACTCTGTAGATCAATCGCCTCCTTCTTACTCTGAGATTAATCTTTTGACTACGTATGGTGAACTTAAAGCAAAAGAAAGTTTAGATCTCTTATCTCCTTCAGAGCTTGATCGATTTTTATATGTTACAACTCAGATTTCCGAAAACGAAAGATTAAAAAATAAAATTAAGGAGATTGAATACCGAATTGCTTCAGGACATTTGTACAGGGATTATGAAAGGCATTTATCTTCCTGGTTAGGTTTATCAGATAATGAACTTAAGCAAAAAATTCTATCTTTTGCTAAGGACTTATCACAAGATGGCAGCTTGGGTAAGAGTGAGCAGAAAGAACGGGATCATTGGTACATAGAAGTTTGCGAGAAAATATATGAACAGCGTGTTACTGAATCTTCCTCTAGAATAAGGGAATTTATGAAGAAGTTTCAGCAAAATGAACGTGTTGTTTTGGTAAGTATGGATGAACATCTATCTGGTCACCCCCTTTTTGAGAGGATACACAAGGATGGATATGCTTTCAAAGATTTTCAAAACATTGCAAGGTTAATATTAGCAAACTCTGGTGTTTCAGGTGTTTTTTTATCCGAAAGTTCATTACCAGCGCCTTCCAAGGAACTAGTAAATATTATGAAATCGGTTCTTGGAGAGGATTATGATGAGATTAATAATAAGGCGATGCCTCTTATATATGAACTCCTCGCTGAAGATAAGGGCAGTAAAGAAGCTAAACAAGTTCAAGAACGTATACAACAGCAGGGTTTAGCAGAATTAGGGGAAACATTATCACCATACTCTGCTACAGATTTACTTATTCCACCTACTGATAGTAGTGTAACAGCTTTAGGAGTCCGCTATGGGATCGAGTTTGGCAGGGAATCAGAACACACAATGGTGAACATGGCTCCTGGAATTTTTAATCCTGCCGGTTATACTATGGAGTTGTATTTAGAAGCTCTTTACGACATACATAGAGAGATTCATGCAGGATCTTTGACAAAGGAAAAAGTTCAATCTATTCTTCAAGATAAAAGAGCAGACTGTTTTATAAATGAGCAAGGTCTTGATTCTCTAGTTAGATATTCGGACAGTATGTATTACTGTTCCTTAACGGAAGTACATCGGATATTAACAGGACAGTTTTTCTTAGCAGAAGCAACTAAAAAACTAATTGCTGGAGCTCTCCCTGGAATAAGCACAATTATCGATAACGATAAGAACTTAGGGCGACCATTATTAACAGCTATAACATCTTCTCCTGTGGTAAATCCCTATGATTATCGAGGCGTGGGATTAAGCAAAGATGTATTGTCTGCTCCTCATGATGTCCCATCAATACGTTCCATTGTAGAGGGCGCAAAATATACAGCATCGTCTTGGCAGGAGTTTTTCAATACGCATGCAGAAGGTTGGTCAGATTTAGCTAATCGTTTAGGAGGTAAATCAATAGACATTCATCCTCAAACTTTTCTGTACAAAGTAGAGGGGCGCTGTATTGGGATCTCAATGTTATATCTGTTAGCAAAAGATACAGCGTCTTATGGCCTTATCCAAGATAATCTTATGGTGATTTCGTCCTTATATCAGGAAAAGGAAAGTGAAGGGTTACCATTAACAAAAACTGATCGGGACTTGTTAGATAGAATTACTACGTTAATTGACTGGTTACAATTTCAGGGGAACAAATATCTGAAGTCCCCAGACGTTTTCTCTTCCATATCTTGGAGTCTTCTCACATTAAAAGACAAGTTTGAAAAAACACAATTAAAGAGTGTTTTAATTACTACACCTAATCATAGTTTAACTTTGCATAAGCTAGGCGCTGATGTGTATAGGCTTACGGACCCTAATTTTGGACATATTGACTTTCCATCTGTTGAGAAAGCTTTTTATTTTGTAAGCGGAATGATGGAAGAATCTCATGAAATAAAAACACGTTATGGTTTCTCTGATTATATGCGTACTCAAGATCAGATAAAGGTATATGCTCCAAGTGCTGATCTATTTGAAAACACTTTATTCTCCGGAACTAATTTAGGATTAACTTCTAAACACCAGTCCACGACTTTAGAAAAAATGACAGAAAGGGGAAGCGTTGTTATTTCGCAGATTAAAACCTCGTGGCGTACTCTATATCAAATTGGAGGGAGTGTTGATCATCAAAGAATATCAGAGACTACAACTGTAGAAGATCTGATTAGATTGAAGATAGATGGGAATGTTTTAGATAACTATCTCTCTAAGCATGTATTGGATTCAGATACTTCTAGTTTAATTCAAACTGTCTTAAAAACTCATGGTCTAGAACCTGGAACTAAGGGAATTAAAGGAAGAGCTATCATAGATGTACCTAATGAAGTAGCCTCTCTTATCCAGACATCCAAGAACAAAATGGTAAAGATTCGATCCTCTTTGCAGGTAATGCTTAATCTGATTTCTAGGAAACTGAAATCAATATCTGTTACTGATAATGATCGAGCAAAGATCAAAAGTGTGAATATCAATAATGGTGATCTCCTAACGATAGAATTGGAAACCTCTAATCAACAATCCAAAACTATTACGTTTGATGGGGAGACGATGGCTGTTTCATTTAGACGTTTCGGCAGAATGCTTAACGAATTATCTAGCACCGGAGTTATCGATTTGGATTTGGGTATGTCTATAGTTTCTCTCGTTCAATATGCCCGGATGGTAGAACAAGGACAATCTACGGATGCATTAGCACAATTCAACTTAATGATGAATGTTAAGGCAATGTCAGAACTGACATTGGGATCTGTCATTCAAGTAATGGGTAAGAAATTTATCACAGATTCAGGGGTGAATACTTTTAGATTAGAGAGCGCTTTAGCATCTAAATTGCAAACAGTAGCCCAAAAGGTAGGAGGAAGCGCAGGAAGGGCTTTATCGAGTGCAGCTAAGGTGTTAGAACTTCCTGTTTTAGAAACCGTTGCTGGTGTTTGGAATCTTTATAATAGCGTTAGCGTTCTCATGCAAGAAACGTCTTACAGCGAACAAATGGCAGCACGAGTTCAGGTAGCTTTTGACTCTATTTCTCTCGCTCTTACATTATCTGCTGCTGCTACTCCATCTCTAATGTTGGCAGCAGGTCCGATTGCTGCTATTGGTATGGGAGCAGCATCAATTGCACGCAACGTGGCTTATCATGAATCGCGTCATGAGACATGGCTAAAATATAAGGATTTTTTGGAAAAAGGTAGCGAAAATATTGTCGTTAGTCTCCCTGATAGAGGAATACTCGATCTTTCAGGGAATCAGGTTTTAGGAAATGTCTTTTTAGACTTAAGGCAAAATCCACCAGTTCTTACAGGAGATCCTTCATACAATGCAAATAGATATGCAGGTCACCATCGAGAATTAACAGATAGGCAAGTTCGAGATATCCTATGCTATGCTTATAGTATTACACCTACATATGCATTAGCACAAGGACATGCCAATAGCTATTGGCCTAGAAACATTCCTTCCATACCTGAAGGAACTTATACTACAGTCATTTTAGGATATGGTATTCAATATAAAGCTGTTACTGAGGTGATATATCTTTCCAATCAGATTGTGTGGAGAGAGGCTGTTATGGAGCCTGATTCATACTATTACCAGCCCCCTTTAACTCCTGTATCGGAACAAACAAAAATTATAGCAGGGGATTCTCCTCTAACTGTCATACCGGTGCGGCTATTGGATGGAGATTCTAAGGAAACGTTGCAAGCACGTATGGATCAGGCAAAGTCTTATAAGGATTATAAGATCATTATTCAAGGAGGATTAGGAGGATTAGTAGTTCAAATTGGTGGTGCTGGATTTTATGATTTAAAAGGAGATCCAAGAGCAAATAATGTTATCTCATTCCGTGCTATACCACCGCCGTATTCTGTTGTTTTCGACCTTGGGAAAGAGGAACAAGAAGTAAAAATAGTGAAAATTAATGAAAACAGTGAGGACGACCAAGAATACGATATTCTCAAGATTAAGCAAGAAGGTTTTTCAACCATTTTTGGGTCTGAGCGGGGTTACGATACCCTGACAGGGAAAAATAATACGAGCTTTTACCTAGGATTAGGTGGTGGTGCTGTTTACTCTGGATTAGGGACATGTTATTACTATATACCCGATATCCCTCAACATACTTCCATTCTCTTAAATTCTGCATCTACTTTTCATACTATCACTTTAGATAAGAAAATTGATGAGATTAAGATGATGGGAGAAGTTTTAGCTTTAATACCAACTTACCGATCAGACGATCCTACAGCCGGATTACATCTTTATTCTGAAGATAGCCAGACGGATATGTCTGTTTGGATAGGAAAGGTTAAAATACTCTTATTGGATGGAGTGCAAGTAGGATTACTGCGCAAAGAACATAATCGCCTTACTTTTGGAATCACAGGGTGCGATCATAGTAAATGGCAACAACAACACCCAGAAGAGCCTGGGTATCCGGAAAGTATTCTTAAAACTTTGCAAAACCTACCTTGGGAATTTGGTGACGAATTTACCTTGATTCGTAAGGATAGTTCGGTAGTATTTAGTTTTATAAATCAGCAGTTCACCTATTATCCCCATCCATATGCAGATGTTTCAGTCCGTACCAGTTCTCAATATGACGTAGTGGTTGAAGGAGAGGAAGGATGCACTTATCTCATCAAATCTCTTCCGAATATTATGTCGAAAAGTATCAAGATCCGATTAAAAGAAAGTTGGGTGACTTCTGCAATTCTTGATTTATATTCTCTCGTTATTTCTTCTATAGAAGGCAGAGTTCCTGTAAATTTAGATAATAGAGTAGAGCTCACTATTTCGTCTCCTAGATATCACATTCCTGTAATTCTAGAATGGTCAGGAGAAGTGCCTAGAGGAACATTTATAGAAGTTTCCGATGGCGTTCACGGTAATCTAGGAAAATGGTACGACTTGCTGATCAAAGACCGGGGGACTAAGCAATCTCTTTACAGACGGAGTATGCTAGTTTCTGACAGAATAGAAAGTGTAAGGAGTTTAAATGATGGTATTACTCTACTTAATGCCGAGGATGATCAAGGTGATAATCCCATCCAAATTTTAGGCGTAGAAAATAAAGAGGATATGGATTTACAAGTTTCTGGAAGTTTACAGTCAGGAACTTTCATAGGAAGCATGGAAAATTTAAGATGGGTTACTGTGCTTCCTTCCAAAGTATTTAACGTGACTGTTCCTGCACGTAATATTAAATATTTGTCCTTCCAGGGAGGGGCAAAGTCCGGGAAAAACATAGTGTTCTATAGTAAGATCACTCCGTCTGTTATCGAAGCAAGGCGACAACCCGCTGTTCTAATATCGCGAAATCAATGGAGATCTTGTAGTCAGATAGATGTTTACTTTACTTCCTTACGACTAGGAGATTTTATTCGTTATCGCGTGAGTGGTGAACAACAAGGACTTACTAGACAGTTGATGTATGCTCAGCGTTTAGTAAAAATAGAGGGGCGAGATTTTATTTTGAGGTTCTTTTATGTTCGTGGGGGGGATGGAATCGGTAGTATTGATCTGAGGTTTAAGGATTTCTTTAACAAGTCTATGGAGAAAGATAAAAATATAGATGATCAAGATCCATCAATTAATGAGCAGTATAGAGAGCATTTAAACCTACAATTAGGATCAGAAACTTTTAGCTTAGCCATTTTAGCAACTGAATTCTTATCAACCCATCATGTAATTAATTTAGTACATCATAAGAATGTCAAATATCACTTGGAATTCCCATACCCCACTCTTCGGTTCCCCAATACTAATATTTTTGCTTATACGCTAAATCCTGATGATATTTATAGTTCCCCTGAGGATCTTCGTTGGCTACCAATAGACCCCTCTATGAAGAAATACGAACTTACTGGGTTAGCTACACGAGGAGCTTCCTATTACCTAGACCCCGAGTCTGGAGACTTATACTTAACTCGCATAATACTATTTGGGGAAACTAGAACAGAAGCTCTTCTTGTGAAATTCCCTAGATATAAGTGTAAATGGAGGGAGTTTCAGAAAGTAATAGTGACAGGAAGAGATATACTCACTATTGCAAATCGTGAGACCATCTCTCTGTCTGGAACAACGTTTTCCGGTCCTTCTATACAACGTATCCGATTTGATTATGACAAATGGTTGAGAGGAATTTCTAGTCAACCCTCTATTACTTCAATAGAAGTAGGAATAAATTCAAATAACGATCAGGTTGTTCATTATGATTTTATGAAAGGTGGAAAACATCATTCATTTGTCGACGCTGATTTATGGGATTTACGCGATAGGTCCAAACAATCTGTTAGATCCAAGGTGTATGACGATTATTTATTAAAAGAAGCTATTCATCTATGTGAGAGAGAGCAACAATGGACAGTTCCTGAAAGCGTGTTAGAATATGCTGTTGGTTATTATACTCAAGTTGCTTCGACATGGATCAAACACCAAGTAACGGCGGGTATAAAATTATCGTTACCAGCAAATTCTACAACAATATCACTAATAACATCTCAAGGGACGATGTTTACCAAGCAACAAGAACGGTCAGGCTATGCGGTACACTATAGATTAGGTGGACTGCATAAGGTGGCTAAGCATGTTGTTCTAACCCAGATCCCAGGTAAAATGTTATGTAGTATCAAAGCAGACGTTATTATTCTCATACAAAGAGTTGACGAGTCTCAATACAACAATAGGAACATTTATGTGGTTGCTGAGATCATTGGAGAGGATGTGGAAGAGACAAAATTATTTTGATTATTAAAACGGCGTTCCTTTTCTATAACTTTAGCTTTATTAAGATTTTTTTATAAAATTTGTTGATAGAAAAGTATAGTTGGAAATTTACAAACGGGATAAAATATTAGTATATTATTTACTGTAAATAAACGATTTATAGGTCCAGATGAGTATAAATTTCCTTACTTCAATTCGGTTTTCTCAAAGCTGTTTAAATGAAATGGCTCGGGACCAAAAATTTACTGCTTTGGAGAAATTATCCGGACATTTGGATAGTATATTTTTTCAGAGCTCTAAGGGTGTAGAAATAAAATCTGTAGATGCAAACGGAGTCTTGTTTTATGAAAGGATCAAAACAGTTGACTCGTTGGCTTCTCTATGTCTCAAAGCACTTTTGGTCATTCTAGTTGTTCCAGTGGTTATTGCCTTGGTGTTGAAGATTATTGTCAGGCTTTATCTCTACTTAAAATATTCAGGAAAGATGCAAGAACTAGAGGAGCCCGTTGTTCTTCCGATAGAAGTTCCATCTCCCTCTATCTTAACTCGTAAAGAGATTATAGAGGAATTTCTTACACAGCCAGAATTATCTCAGGAACAGCGTGCCCTTTTAATTAAATCCACTGAATTGCTATGCTCTCGAGGCTGCACTAGTAAAGAGGAGTATGAGGAGAGGGGAATCCTGGTTGGTAGTATACCCAGACGCCATACACCTATTGAATTTAGATTAACTGAGATTCCCGGATTCAGTTTTATCCATTACCCCGGTTGCTTACACACATGGGATAACGGTAGTCAAGATATTATTACATCATCGAGTAAAACTTGTGATGTATTACGGCAGAGATTAGATGCCACGGTCAATTTCTTATTAGGTGTACCTGTTAGAAATGATATGACCCAAGAAGAGGTGGAAAATCTTATTAAACAAGGGAGACAAACAAACGCGCTCTTGGGAATAGTTGGTATAGAGACTTTTTCTATACATCAAACTCTGTTTTCTTTAGGGGAACATGTTGGAGTCTTAATAATAAAGGACTTGGTTTAGATAGTCCTATTTTTGTAGTGTGTTATGGTAAAGTTATATTTTTGTACTTCAATATCATTTTCTCCTAAATATAAAGAGAAAAAAATATCTTCGGGGCAGTCGGTGCTCTTAGAAAAAATCATAGAGCGTGTCGATGCTTTTCTTTGTATTTCTGGTTCTGGAATTCAAGTAATAGATCGGGAAAGGAGTGATTTACTCTTTAGGGTGGTTAAGCCTGAGTTTTCTTGCGTGCAAAGTTGTATGAAGATGCTAGGATATCTTTTAGTTGTACCGGTAATTATAGCTCTTGTTGTTAAACTTATTGCACGTATTTTATTATTTAATAAGTATCAGTTCAAACAAGTAGACGATCGTTCTATTGAGATGAGTGATGAACTTTCACAATTATCAGGGACTTCACAACTACAAGAAGTAGTTGCTCCGACAACATTAGTTAATAGACTGGAGGAAGAGATACAGGAAGCTGAGACGGGCGAAAGACGAACAACTATTTCTCAAGAGCTACTAGCAGTTTTTCAAGATAATTTTCCAAAAGTTATAGGGGATTTACTAATAGAGCAACGTCTGAGCTTTGAAGAATTCCAAGTGTTTATAAATAATCTTGTTGATATCAAACGTTCTGATTCATTAAGTATACTACCTCATTCTCTAAATGAAAAACTGGAAAAGTTTGGTGTAGGTAGAATTTTCGAATTTCTTAATATTCGAGATGAGGAATCTCTGGCTCTATGCCAAAATAAGTTCGAGAACGTTCTGCTATCTTATTGCCCCTTTATATGGTTGTCAAGATTCTGTGATGAGTGTGCTCTAGAAAGACATCTTTTTTTCATATCACCTGTTTCTCGATCGGCCTGGGCATCCTGGGCGTCTCTCTCCGCATACTGGGTTTCTCGATTAGGTTTTTCGGATGAGGATACGTCTATTTTTTCTCCTGTTTTCTGGATACTTGCCGAAATGATGTCAGATGCTGAGTACAAGTATCTTGCTTATCATGCAAGCTCAGACAAGTGGGACCAATGTCAAGAAATTGTAGACTCTCTGGTAGTTCGTTATCGTCAATATGTCTGTAATAGCCGAGAACCCGGTATTAGAAATCTTAATCTTGACAAAGAACTTTTTGCAAAACATTTGCTTTTGTTGGCAAAACACGGGTTTTCGTTATCTGGGCTACGTCTTTTGAGATGTCTTACTTTGGAGCAGGTTCTAACTTTACAAGGTTTGACAACGGGATTGTATGGAAATCAGTTATCAAAATGGATGAAGTCCTTTGGAAATGCCATTTATGATCCAAAGTGCCTCCACGCAGTATATTTACCTTGTGATTTCGGTGACAATCCGTCTTTTTCTCAGGAGATACTGTTGCTTACCTGGTCAGAATTAAGAGCACACGGGGTTGGCAAGAGTAATGCAGAGTTTGCTGAATATCTTAGCAGGATCAGTGGCCGTCCGATTGTTATTTCAGATTCTACTTTTGATGAAGCTGAGGAGCGGCAGGTAAGGAAATTTGATTTAGCTACCGGAGAGTGCTTGCTTACTCTGGAACCAAGAGGTGGGTTAGCTTCACGACCTCTAGGATGGACAAACTGGGCCCGGTCTGTTAATTCATCAAAATAACTCAGGCTGCTCGCACCGTTTGCGACTAACGTCTGATAATATTAATTATGTTGAATTAATTAAGGCTAACAGAATCTTAACTCCATAATATAAAGATATTATTGTTAGATGCTTATAGGTTAGATCTTGATTGATAAGGAGATGTTCAGTTACCAGATACAAGTTGGTCCACACACTGTAGTTGCAGTTTTAATAGACCAAGAAGTCTCAGACAATAAAATTATTTTTAAAGCCTTAGTAGGATTTTCTATAACCCCTGCATCTAAAAATACAACCTTCAATTTCTAACTTAATAAAATCTCGATGGTTACAAATTCTTTATTATGGCTTCGGTAACTTCCTTTTGTGTAGGTAGTGTAAGGTATTCTTTACAAGAAAATAATCTAAAACTGTTTCAAGACAGTTATCTCTAATTTCTTCTAGACAAGAAAGTTTGGTTATTAAAATTATTTTAAGTCTTTCCGAAGATTTATGTTATAATAGAAGAGACTTATTATTTGGAAGGAAAGATGCCTTGTCTCATTTTTTCTAACTACTCCAAACCTTCGTTTCTAGAAAAAACTGTTTCTTTTCTAGATTCTTGCTTTTACTTAGGGGGTGAGCAATCCTACATAGTTGCTAGAGATCCTGAGGATAGAGCGTGGTCTATAACCCTTCCTGGCCGTGCTTTGGCAACCTATGAAAAGGTCTTGAAAATTATCGCTGTACTCCTCCTCCCGATTACTCTTATTGCCTTGGCTATAAGATTTCTTTTGTATAGCTATCTCGCTTATAAGCATCGTATTGTCTCCTTGGATTCTTTGGTGCCTAACGATAAAAAGCAACTACTCGTTGTCTATCCTGAACTTTTACAAAATATACGCCACCTTCCCCTTGTTTATGCTTCTTTGCTTATAGAAGACTGTTTCATAACTTTTGATTCTAAAACATCCTCAAAAATAGATAGTATGAGCTTCTGGGTAAATTATCCCAGCTTATCTAGTAAATTAGATCTTTCTGGTATTAAGGTTCCTATATATAAACTCAAGAAAGTTCAAAAAAGCCCATTTGTTAAAGAACAGGCGACAGACTTTTCTATTAACTTTCCCCTGCTTTGCCGAGAAATTTTAAAGACAGAATCCGGAAATATAGTCAGTCAAAAAGGGTTAGAAAAGCTCTCTAGATTATTTTTAGCCTTTATAATTTATATAGCTGAAAAAAAAGAGAACGGTCAAATACAGAGTGTGATTCCCTTAGGGACCCCAGATATGCTATGGGCAAAACTTTTGTTCTTTGATTATTCCGATGAGAATCCTGAAACAAGAGGTTTACTTGGGTCGAGGATATTAAAAGAATTAGAAAGATTAGGCATTCTTTCTAGCTCAGAAGTCCACTTATATACTTTTAGTAAAGTTGTTGTTCACTGGCGCCTCCTTAACTTTTAAGACGAAGTTCTAGTTCATTGTGTGATTAGGTTGATAGGTTTTTTTGCTTGCAGTAAGCAGACAAAATCATGGTTGTATGAAAAATTGTAAGTAACAAAAGACTTTGCCTGACAGCACCCGTTTAAAGCATTATTTAGTAACTTTGGGACGTCACTTTCAATAATTTTAGTTATTCTAAGTGCTTGAAGATTTACTAGCGGTGCTTGTTTTGGATTTTTAATTTTCAGAATAAAATAAATCTATCATGCTAAATTGTATTTTAATCCTTTAGCAACCTTAGACTTTCATATTTTAAGCTGTAAGAACGATAAATTAACTACCCTATTGAGATTGAACTTTCTAAGAAATCATTTTGAAGATAGAAGACCTGAGTCCTTCCCCTAGAGGAACTGTATAAACCTATGAAAAAGAAACCCAACTCAAAGATTCTGAAGACGTTAGTAAAAAATTAGGCAAAGAAACCTATTTTCAACTTGCGTTTAAACCAGCTGACGTGTAAAATATTGCGCTCGTTCCTTTTTTCATCCAAATGGGTAAAGTATGATCAATTTAAGCAGACTATGCAGCTGCCTAAGCCTAACAAAAAATAGTGAAACAAGTCAAGGGGTTTGTCAATCCAAGTCATTGAAAATAAGCCTTGCTGTTCTAGCAGTCGCTATTCCTATAATTCTTATGGTAGTCGGTGGCTTAGGACTGGCTGGAAGTACTAGTTTAGGCTTATTAATTTTCGGTGGTATTTCTCTTGCAGTAGCGTGTTTAGTTTCTGCTACTTCTTTTATCAGATCAAGACAATCTATTCGTATATCAGAAGAATCTGGAAGAACTCTACAACCATGTCCCGAATTAACTGCTGAAGGAAGAGCTGCTTTAGAGAGTGCAATGCGGAAACTTAATGAAGCACGAGATACGTTGCAACAACCCGTCAATTGGGGATATCTTCATGCGCCGACTAATCCCGATATTTCTCCTTTACTTTCTTTAAGATGCAGGAAAAATAATGAGGTTTTACAACTATTACATGTAGATGAAAACGGTCTAGTGGCTTTTCCTGATAATGAAGCGGCTAGCAATCCAGCTCTCACAAATGCAATTACAGAGTTAATGGAACTATCTTTTGCTGTTAGTATTTTATCCCTAAGAGATTTAGAAATATACAGGAGAAGGTTTCCAGAAGTCACTTCAAATTTAGAAGCTTTAGCTAGTCAAAGTTCTTATCATTATCAAACATTTTATCATATGTCACGTTCCTACTCTTTATTAAGACATTTACACATGTATAGCCAAAACGACGTTCCAAATGCAGAAATTAGGAGTAGACAAGCTAGATTCTATCAAGAAGGAACTTCTGAGTCTTACTGGAGGTCTCTATACAATTGCTTCTGCGAGCAGGCTCGTTGGTATATTGGTGATGAACAACAAGCTATTGAAAGAGAAATTCGTTTAATTAAGCATTCAACAGCTGATACTAGTTGTTACAGCTTCCAATACCCTGGAACTACTCCAACTTAAAATTATATCTATTTGATGCTTCTATATAGCGAAGGGCGGGTATTCTGTTAACCAGGATACCTATTTTTTTTAGAATAATTTAATTACTCAAGTATTTGAGAATAGATAGATTCAGGGGTGTCTTTGTCTAAAGTCTACCTACCCGTACAAATACTCCCCGATATACTTCTGTAAATCTTTCAATAATATGGATTTCTGCTAATTGCATAAGTATAGAGCTTATCAAGCTGTTGTTTGTTGTATTAGCAAGACATTCCCAGATTTTCATACTAGATCGAGAGTTAGGAGAATACTCTTCTCTATAAGAAATGAATATTTCTTCGTGACTTGGATGTGCAGGAAATAAAATTTTTTTAATGAATTCAATAGCTAATTTCTAGTTTGATTTCTTTATCAGAGAGACCTCGTAATAGAGGCTTATATCTGTTTTTTGGAATTGTAACTGGATCCAGATCTAGAGATCGGGCAATTTTCTTAATATCTAAATATTGTAACTTATTGTGCGGTTGCTTCTTATAATACATCCTTAAGGAAAGCACTGGGAACTTGTCTTAAAAAGGCAAGACATTACATGTTTTTTACTTTTATCTGCATCTGTAACAGGTAGACTGCTTCCAGCTTCATTCATAATCAGTTGGTATCTATTTTGATAATGCTTAAATACCTAAGGAACTAGGTTTCTTTTTTTCATATCTGCCCGACTGGGTGAATAGATTCGAGAAAATGTTACGGAGTTTAACATGATGTTTTTATATTTTTGGAGGTTCTTATACTTTACGCTCAGGTGTGTCTGTAAGTATTTTTAAAGGTAAAGTGTTAGTTCTTTTAGTTACCGTATCTGCTTGTTTTGCCTTTGTGAATCGATAGATCTAATCAAAGTAAGCCAAACCATGGCCTCGGTATTTTCGTAACTAGACAAGATACAAGATACCTGTAGCAATAAGCTGATCCATAACGCTCTCCCCTAGATATTTTTCTTGAGTCTCTTCAGGTTTATAGAACGTGGATCCGTAGTTTGTTATATTGATTAATTAGGATAACCCCCCCCCCCCCCAGGATAGCTTTGACCGTGCTTATAGAAGACTATCATCTTGCGACCTGCATCGTTTTGAACGACGACTCTTTGGGATATGAAATTTAGGAAGTTCTTCACTAATTGTTTCTTTTCTTGATTAGAATGGAGTTTGTGTGTGATCGGATGTAAATAGAGAGGGGATTGGATATTTAACGTCTTGTCAAGAAATTCTTGGGATAATAGAGAATGTAGATTTTATAGACTTTGGAATTTGGTTGAGCATTCATTCCTTTGAGATATTCTGGAGGCGTGTGTTTAAGTATCGGTGTTAGGACTGTAACGCGTTGTTCTCTTTCCTCAGGCGTAGCTGTTGTGATAGGAATTGCTATAGACCAATGAGTCTAGAGAAGGAATCTCTAGACACAAGAATTATAAAGAATTCCTTAAAATAAGGAGTTGCCTAGGGAAAGAAGATGATCAACATAGTTGATATCATAGTCTGAGTTAATGAATTTAGGATTGTCCAGCATAAATTGATGGAAAGGAATTGTGGAGTGGACGCCTCCAATATGAAATTCTTTCAGAGCACGTTTCATAATAGCTATAGCTTCTTCTCGATTCTTTCCCTTAGAAATCACTTTAGCAATCATAGAATCGTAATAAGGAGGAATAGCATAGCCGCTGTAGCAAGCTCCATCTAGACGTATAGAAGGGCCTGCTGGTGGAAGATAGTAGTCTAAACGCCCTGGAGAAGGTGCGAAATTGTTGCTTGGATCCTCAGCATTAATACGGCATTGTATGACGTGCCCTTTGAAAACAATATTTTTTTGTTTCCAAGTAAGTTTATTCCCCATAGCTACATAAATTTGCTCTTTCAGAAGATCTATGCCTGTAACTTCTTCAGTGATAGTATGCTCTACTTGAATACGCGTATTCATTTCCATGAAATAGAATTTCTTATTTTTATCTAATAAAAATTCTACTGTACCTACAGAGTGGTAGTTTGCACTTCTTGCTAAATCAACCGCGACTTTCCCTACTTTTGCACGGAGTTCTGGGGTAAGTACGGGACTTGGAGTCTCTTCAATGAGTTTTTGCCTACGCCTTTGTACTGTGCAATCTCTTTCTCCTAGATGCACGTAGTTCCCATGTTTATCTCCAAGGATTTGGACTTCTAGATGTCTGGGGTTTTCAATAAACTTCTCAATATAGACATCGGGGTTATTAAATCCTGCCTCTGCTTCTGCTCTTGCTGCTGAAAAAGCTCTGAAAAACTCATCTTTTTCTTTAACAATACGGATACCGCGACCGCCTCCACCAGCAACAGCTTTGATGACTATTGGGAAACCTATCTTCTCTGCAACTTTTAATCCTTCAGCTTCATCCTTAATAATGCCTTCAGAGCCAGGAATTACAGGACATTTCACTTTCTTAGCGAGTTGTTTTGCTGCTATTTTGTCTCCCATTGTCGCTATAGATTCTGAGCTAGGACCAATAAAAGTCAGACCACAGCTTTCGCATATGGAAGCGAAATTAGCATTTTCACTTAAAAAACCATAGCCAGGATGGACAGCATCTGCTCCTGTAATTTCACAAGCAGCGAGAATATTCGATATTTTTAAGTAGGATTTAGCAGCTTGAGGCTCTCCTATACACACAGCTTCGTCTGCTAGTAGCACGTGTAAAGCTTCTTGATCTGCCAGGGAATATACTGCAACTGTGGCCAACCCTAGATCATGACAAGCACGTATAATACGCACCGCAATTTCTCCGCGATTAGCTATTAAGACTTTTTTCATTACTCAGCTTTAACTATACGAAATAACTTAGATCCAAATTGTACTGCGTCACCGTTGGCGATTAGAACTTCAACAACGCGACCGGACATACCAGCTTTAACTTCATTCATAACTTTCATAGCTTCTACGATACAAACAATAGTATCTTCAGAAACGACGTCACCAGGCTTAACAAAAGATGGGGAGTCTGGAGAAGGAGAACTATAAAATGTTCCTACTAATGGAGAGCTAATAAAATCTCCGAGAGCTTGTTGGGATTCAGTTTCTGTTTTTTCAGGAGCAACATCTTTAGCGATTGTTTTATTAGGATCGGTAGGAATAGGACGATCCTGAGAAAAACCTGCAAATAACCTACTATCGTAAAATACGGGTTCTTGATTAGGTTTATCTCCTGTGTCTCTTTCCAATTCAAGCTCTAGCCCTTCACGTTTTATCACAAAACGCTTCATGCTATTACGCCCCATAGCAATCATGAGCTTTTCTATTTGCTTTAAATCCATATTTATTTTCTCTTACCTTCTCAGCCTGAAGTTAGACGCGTTGAATATATTCACACGTACGCGTATCAATTTTTATAATATCCCCAATTTCTATGAAAGGAGGTACTGTAATTTCGATGCCTGTTTCTAATAAAGCTTTTTTTGTGCCACCGGCAATTAAAAGCGAATCCCCGGGGAAATCTGTTTTAGACACCATCAACTCTAAGAAGTGAGGCAACTCTATAGAAAAAACAACATTATCATAAACCAAGGCAGAAACGGTGACCCCTGCTTTTAAGAATAAAAAATTATCCTTCATGATTTCTTTAGTGATATGGATTTTTTCGTAATTTCCCAAATCAAGGAAAAGAAAGTAGTCATCCTCAATATATAGATATTCAAGATTTCTGGATTCAAACTGGGCTTCTTTTATTTCTTGGCCAATTTTAAAATTTCTTTCAACAATGACTTCGGAATCAGCAGCTTTTAACGAAGCTTTGATAAAAGATTCACCTTTATTGCCTGTTACTTTAGAAACCGCCACGACTTTATAAAGACCGTCTTTTGTGGAAATAAACATTCCCACAGAGAGCTGGCTACTTAATACCATGATTTTCTCCTCGAAGTAGCAAAACTTTTTCTTCCATAGTCTGTTCGTTCTTTTCGAATATGTAAGATGCAGCCACTAAAATATCTGCACCCGCTTCACGACATATTTTTGCGGAAGTCTCGTTAATTCCCCCATCAACCTCAATTAAGCAGGAATCTTCTAATCCCATTGTTTTTATTGCCTGTTTTGTAAAGCGAATTTTGTCTGGAATATCCGGAATAAAACCCTGACCACAAAATCCTGGGCGCACGGACATTAATAGTATTACATCACAAAAAGGTAGGAAAGGAGGTATAAATTCTATAGAGGTTTCTGGAGAAAAAGCTAACCCCGCTTGTATTCCACATTTTTTAATATAAGATAACAACTCTTTAAGATCTTCAGAGGCTTCGAAATGTACAATGATACGATCCGCACCTGATTTTACAAACTCCTCTACAAAATCAAACGGCGTGTAGATCATAGCATGCACTTCTAAAAAGATGTCTGTAGATCTATTAATTGCTGCGATGACTCCTGGACCAAAAGTCAGATTGGGTACGAAATGACCATCCATAACATCAATATGAATAAGGTCTGCACCCGATTCTTCTATTCTTTTTGCCTCTGCACCTATGCAAGCAAGGTCTCCTCCCATAATTGAGGGGGCGATTAATGTCTTCTGACGTTGTTGTTTATTCACCTATAGCCTATTGCGAACAGATCAAAATTAAAAGAAGCTTCTTAAGGTGTAACTAGCAAATTATTTATCACACCATATCCTTTAGGATAGGATAACCACAAGAAAAACTTCGGAGAGCATAGATTCTTACATCTTTTGATTAAAATTCCTAGATGTCTTGTTCGATTTAGATGAAAAATAGAGAGTTATTTCTTTTTATCTAGATCATCTAGAAATAATCTTAGGAACCTTTGAAAGGAACAAGGCTAATGCTTGTCTGAAATTATTCAATATTTCCTGTTCGAAAGCGTCTGTTTTTATCTATAAATATCAATTGCTTAACCTTTTGTAAAGAACTTGATTTTATAAACAAGTATAATTAACCTCTGAGAAATTAAATTGTTAACACGGAAATTAAGTTATGACATCAACAGTAGAATCTGCTACAGGCCCTATGCTATTAAGTAACTCCCTGTCTAATCCTGAAGGTCATGTAGAAGATGAACGTACGGTCATACCTATTGCAACTCAATCACCTAGTCCTTCATCACCAGCAGATGCAACTGCTAAAAAGCTAGTAATTCCCGAGGTTAGGGTTTCGATCCTTCAGCGCATCTTCCATCTCATTAAAATTATTGCTGCTGTTTCTTTGTTTGCGGTGGGTATAGCTGCTTTAATTTGCTTGCAATTCGGGGTTGCTGTTTCAACTCTTTCTCTTGTTCTAATGATTGCCATCATGCTCGTTTCGTTTGTCATTGTCATTATGGTAATTCAGGATAGCACACCCTCTCAAGTGACGCGCCGCATGAAACAACAACTTCATCAATTTAGCCAAGAAAACACACGCTTACATCAAGAAGTAGATATTTTAGTATCTGCAAATATTGAGCTTACTAACCAAATTTCAGAACTTAAACAGTTGCATGAGAAGTTGTCTGATTTCGGCAATAAACTTGAAACATGTACTGGAGAATTTGATGAGCTTATCTTAGAGTTTAAGGTTAACTTGGAAACTTTCAAATCTGTAGGTACTCGAGTCGAGACTATGATCTCTCCATTCGAGCGTTTAGCGGTATCGTTAACTGAGATATTCTCTAAAGACGCTGTTAAAAACATAATTGATGCTGTGAGTGCTTTGAGATTGGAAATGGGAATATTAAAAAAACATATAGATGAAAGTCGAGATGTTCTACAACAGCTACAATCTGATGCTCAACTAAGAGAACAGTATTTACTTTACTTAGAACAGCGTAAGCAAGAGTTAGAATCTGTTTGTTTAACTCTATCAGCTTCAATTGAACAATTGCGTAGTTCTACTTCTAACTTACAAGCTGTTGAAAGCCGTATTGTGAGTGCTGTAGGTGAGGATACGAGAGGTGCATCATTGGCCTCGACCGTAGCAAGGGAACATACGGATGTCACGGGAGGGCAAAGTAGTGACCAACATGGTGAATAGGATATACAAAGCTCCCCTAGCATTCCTTTATTAGGAATTATGAGTCGGTTAGAAGGGCGACGCTGCAGAATCGTAAGTTATGATGATCATGGCTTCTCAATATATGAACAGTAATAACAGTCGTTGCATGATTAAAAAAAGCAGATAGCTTCTTCTTGCCTTTTTTTGTGTCTCTGAGTAAGTTCTTTCTCTCATGTCACGATACTTTTCCAATAAAAAGCACCGTTCTTATTCTAAGAAAGAAAATACCAAGTCTACCTCTTGGGAGAGTATAGCTGAAGATTATCATAAGATCGTTCAGAGTGATGGGCATTACTATCATAGGGAAGTTATCCTTCCTAAACTACTTCCTTTACTCGATTTAAAATCAGAAGATGTTTTGGTAGATATCGGTTGTGGTCAGGGGATTTTAGAACGAATGCTCCCTAAGGAATGTGGATATTTAGGTATAGATATCTCCCCTAGTTTGATTTCCATAGCAAGAAAATTGCGAAGATTTCGATCTCATGAATTTATTGTCTCTGATCTTACAAAAAAACTGAGGATAGAGGGTTCCCAATCTTTTTCCATAGCTGTGGCGATTTTATCCCTGCAAAATATGGATGCTCCAGATCGGGCAATTGATAATGTTGCCAGGCTTCTTTGTGGTCGGGGAAGATTCTTTATTGTGTTAAATCATCCTTGTTTTCGTATTCCTAGAGTCTCTTCATGGCATTATGATGAAGATAAAAAGCTATTTTCAAGAAAGATCGACCGCTATCTTTCTAAAATGACTATTCCCATTGTTGCTCATCCGGGGAAAAAGCAGTCAGAATCTTCGATTTCTTTTCACTTTCCCCTAAGTTATTGGACCCAAGCATTATCAAAACATGGGTTCTTTATTAAAAGTATGGAAGAATGGGTATCCCCCAAAAAATCTATAGGAACACGGGCGAAGGCGGAAAACGCTAGTCGCGAAGAGTTTCCACTATTTTTATTGATCTCATGTATTAAAACATATAAGGATTAATAAAATAAAATTTTATTAACTTAGTATTAAATAATCGCTTTTTATTAAAATAAGTAAAAAATGATTATTTGATTTAACTATGTTTCGAAAACTCTCGCTATTTTCAAAAAAAAAAAAGAATCCAAAGTCGGGATTTCGAAATAATCGTATCATCAGGTCTTTCCTATTTGCTCCTAGAGTTTTATTAAGAAATGAGGTTGCTAAGGAAGCTTGTGTTTTGAGTTATTACGGTTTGTTTAGTTGCATACCTATACTTGTCTTTTTCTTAAGGCTATCCCAACATCTTTTTGCAAATCTGGACTGGAAGGAGTGGCTTCTTGTTAGGTTCCCTGATTATAAAGGACCTATCCTGGCGATTATTGAAGCTGCTTATCATTCTACAACGAGTAATATAGGTTTAGTATTGGTAGGAAGCTTCTTTGTCTTTTGTTGGGCAGGGATTCTTATGCTCTTATCTTTAGAAGATGGGTTGAATAAGATTTTTAGAACTGGGTGGACACCTATATCTATTCAGAGATTGATTTCTTATTTAATCATCACCCTAGTTAGCCCAATGATTTTCATTATTGTTTGTGGTTCGTGGATTTACATTACACAAATCATGCCTGTAGATTACGCTAAACTATTTTCTTTAAGCCATTTGATTACTGCGTTATATGTATTTTCACGTCTTACCCCCTATTTTTTTATCTATTTGGCTTTGTTTTGTTGTTATGCGTTCTTGCCGAGAGTTTCTGTACAAAAGACAGCAGCGCTAATTGCTTCCTTAACAGCAGGGACTATCTGGATAATGTTTCAAAAGGTTTTCTTTTGTCTGCAGGTTTACTTATTTAACTACAGCTTTACTTATGGAGCTTTGGTCGCATTACCCTCATTTTTACTTCTTCTTTATCTTTATGCGATGATTTATCTTTTTGGAGGGGCGTTTACTTTTCTCATTCAAAATCAGGGATGCAATTTTATTCTCCCTTCAGAGGAATACCTCCCCAATTGCTATATCAAACTTGTAGTATGTACTTATATTCTTTCCGTGATATCGAAAGATTTTGATCATGCCTCTACACCTCCTACGGCAAAGATTATAGCGAAAAACTCTAAGATTCCCATTGGGGAGATATCCCAATGTTTAGATATTTTAGAAAATGAAGGTTTAATTCTCTCTTATAAGAGAGCATATAAGCCTAATCATAAAATTTCAGGGCTCACTATTAAAGACATAGTTGAGAAACTTCTCCACTTAAAAACATTTAATCAAATCGATCCAGATGCGGCGCTAAGTTTAATACAAAATAGTCTGAGAAATATGTTTGATCAAGTAACGAACAGTCCTTACAACCTAACCCTTACAGATATTGCCGGAAAGATAAAATGAAACTAAGATCCTGGTATAAGACTCTAGGGATAAGCATAAGTCTGGGAATTTTCCTAACTTTTTTCTATTTCCTGCCTTCATTACTTTCTGAAGGATCTGGGAAATACCTTTTTCTATCATTGATTCAGAAAGAAACAGGGCTTTCTTGTGATATTGAAGACTTGAAATTATCTTGGTTAGGGCCTCAGTCTGTTAAGAAGGTTAAAGTTATTGGGAAAAATAAAACAGGAGAATTCTTCTCAGCAGAAAAGATAGAAATTGATGGGTCTTTACTTAGGCTACTTCTTTATAAGCGTCCTAAGGCTATAGCCTTGTCGGGCTGGTCATTGCAAGTTGATGAATCCTTGTCTATAGAACAACCTTCTGTAGGGAATTTAGATCCAGGAGTATTTCTTTCTTATTTAGCCCATAGTTCGATACTTTCAGAACATGGGTCCATAACTATGAAGACAGTTAAAGGGCAAACCTTAGTTCTATCGGGATTTTATGTGGAGAAGACACCCGAGAAGTTGTTGGTTAAAGGTGTTGTTACAGAAGACAACGCCACAGGAAGAGTCTTCATAGAGAGCGTATTCTTACCAAAAGTCAATATCACTGCAGAATTACATTCTGTCCCCGCCTCCTTTTTTAAGCTATTCATAGCCTCGCCTATTGTAGATCGTGTTCTTTCTGAAGAAGATATTATCGATTTACACGCTGCTGCTGCACATAATAACGGTAAGATCCTTATGACAGCAACTGCTCAGGGAAGTCAAATCCAAGCTAAGCTTCAAGGGTATATTCATCAGTCGACTTTCTATATTGTAGAAGGTGGCCCTTCATTTATAGAATTACAGCCAAAAATTGCTTCTTTGTTGTGTTCTGAATTACTTTCTTTCCCTACGAAAATTTCTAGTCAGAATATTCGGGCACATATATCTAATGCTAAAATCCCTTTAGACTTGACTCAATGGAAAAATATAGAAGCCACTCTTCAGGCAAATCTTCCTTTAGTTTCCTTATCTCCTAAGGATCCTAACCTTTCTGTCCAGATGAAAAATTTAGAAGTGAGTATTAAAAAGTCTACTTGCTATACCCATATCCGTGGATCTTCTGTAGCTATATTTGGAGGCGCTGCTCAATCTTACGTGCATGGAATAATGACTATAGATAGTAAAAAACAACGCACGGAATTTCTTCTTCAACAGAATATGCTGCCTCATACATATTTACGAGCCTTATTTCCTAAGCCTTTTTTTATTAATATACCTTTAGAAGTTCCTTACTATTCTTTAGAAATTCGCGGTGAATATAAAAATTCACAATTAAAAGCTGAAGCACACTTAGATAATTCCTTATTGAAAATGGACTGCTTATATTCTGGGACTTTACAATCTCTATTATTTCACGGGAGTGCCACTTATCATCTTGAAGAAAACTGGAGAAGGAAGTTTTCTCAACAGTTTTCTTACGCTGAAGCTACCTTTTCAGGAAAAGTTCAGATAGCGCAAAAGCACCTTTATTTTCCTAAGTTTTCAGGAAAAATCACTGCAGGAGAAAACGAAGTTTTCATACATGCGAAATTTGGAAAGCCTAATGAGCCTATACGTCCTGAGACTTCCTCAACTTTAATACATGGGAAGCTGAGTTCGCTACCCTTAAGCTTGTTTTCCTCCAGGTTAGTTCCTTTACAGCTTACCAAAGCGAGTTTCTCTTTACATACTGATGGAGGACGATCTTTAACTAAAGGAAATCTACAACTCATGATAGAAGATCCTGAAGATCCTCTAGTCCCCCCTTCAAGGATTCTTATTACTGATGTTTTAGTTTCTGTTGTAGATCCTGAAAAAGTGATCGATATTAATAATATTAAAATCCAAAGTACTGGCGAGGTTATTGACTTTCCTATCGATAGGATTCTTAGAATTCAGCAAAAAGAAGCGTGTCTATCTACCTATATTGGACCTACTGGAGATATGACATTTTCCCTATTATATAATCCCAAAGAAGAAGATAGGCTTATTCTTCATTCAGTTTTTAAAACAGAAGCTCTTAAAGGTGATGTGAAACTGATTATGGATGGGTCTTTAACTTTGTCTTCAAAAACTCAAGGGACTCTACAATGGGAAATCACTCCAGAACGTTACTTGGGATTTTTTGAAAAGGCCTCATGTTTTCCTTCATGTACACTACACAGAACCACTATTGCTCGATTGGATATTTATAAGCTTTCTTGTGCTCAGCAAAAATCAGGGCTGTCTTGTCTTTCCTTACTCACAGAAGGCGGTTTTGAAGGATCTTTATCAACAAATCCCATGATTTTCTATGATCATGTTTCGAAGGAAACATTTATCATTAATAACCTTTCAGGATCTATATATTCGAGTAATTTAGATACTAAAGTGCAATATGACTTGCAAGGAAGTTGTCTTGTCCCTAGCCAAGAAAGTAAAACAGCTGCAGAGTTTCTCATAAAAGGTTCTGTAGAACACCTGTTAAATCCCTCAGAAAGGGAATTTGAACAAACTGCAGAGTGGAAGCATATTCCTTCGTCGTTCATTACAGGAATCTTTCCTATTTCTCCTAATGTAAAAACTAAAGTATTATCTCTGGCTGGGCCAAGAATTAACGTAGCTATCAGCCATCATTTCCTAAGGGGGGAGGGACCTATAACTGTAAAGGTAGACTCAACGAATCTCCAAGCTTATATCCCCCTCATTTTAAAGGAACAGTCTATTCTTTTAGAAAATGATCTTGTGGCTACCCTACATATTAATGAAGAAATTAATAAAGCGTTTTTCAAAGAGTTCAACCCATTAATTTCAGGAAATGCGTATTCACAGCATCCTGTCTTACTCCAGGTAAGTAAAGAGAACTTCTATCTTCCAATATCCCCTTACTCATTTGAAGAATTTCGGATACAATCAGCAAGTTTAGACTTTGGGAAAATTTCCATAGCTAATACGGGAACTATGTATGATCTTTTTAAGTTCCTGGATATTGAAGAAAGCAAACAATTCGTTGAGTCATGGTTCACTCCTATATTTTTTTCAGTTCAAAAAGGAACGATTATCTGTAAACGTTTTGATGCTTTAATAGATAATAGAATACGCCTTGCCCTATGGGGTAAAACTGATATGATTAAAGATAGGATTTTTATGACGCTGGGGATCGATCCAGAAGTCATTAAGAAATACTTTCATAATACTTCATTAAAAACTAAAAACTTCTTCCTTATAAAAATTCGTGGGTCGATCTCGTCTCCAGAGGTCGACTGGTCTTCTGCATATGCACGTATTGCCCTATTAAAGAGTTATACTCTTGCTAGTCCATTTAGCACGCTAGCTGATAAACTTTTCTCTTCTTTGGGGGACCCCACTCCTCCACAAACGGTATCACCTTTACCTTGGGAAAAAAAACAAGAGCCCTCAGAATAGAGTGTTTATAATAGAATTAATCTTTCTTTTTTCTTTTATAAATAAACTCTTTATTAATTAAATTGTTTTATTAATATGCGAATTATAATTTATTATTCGCACGAGATAAAACTATGAGAAAAAGAAATTCCTTCTTTAACCCGGTCTCTAATAACACCGAACCTCTAGCTTCTATGATTCAAAAAACTATAACTATGGTAGAAAAGATCAAAGATGATACTAAGGATGCTGTGAACTTAGATCTCAATAAGATTTACACGGATATACAAGACATTAAGACGATTTTAAAAAAGCAAACCAAAGATATAGATTATTTATATACAAAGAAAACTGATGAAAAAGTTCAAGATTTAGAGACAGATATGAGTCTCATGAAGATATCTCTTCATAGTCTTTTAGAAGAATTGAACGATTTAAAGATCCTTATAGAAGAAGGTATTGATGATTCTCTAAGTGATAATAATTACCTTGTTCAGACAGTGTTAATAGAGATCTACCAGAAATTCTTACCTATATCAGGTGGGATGCTCACAGGAAATATAGATATGAATCGTCATACGATCTCAGGTCTTGAAACTCCTAAAAACCCTAAAGATTCTTACGCGGCTTCTGTAGGTTACTTAAGTTCAAAATTGCGCCCTATAGAAGATAAACTTCATGAAACTCATGAAAAGGTCAAAAATCATGACAACTCTATAACTACATTAACTTTTCAAATGATGCCGGTGTCCGGTGGGAAATTTCGTGGTCTTGTAGATATGGATGGTTATAGAATTACAGGATTAGCCAACCCTAAAGAACGCTCTGATGCTATATCTTTAGAATATCTTGAGAAATATTTGGCATCGCAACATCTTTCTGAAGTAACAGAAAAAGCTCTAGTACAACCTCAAACTACGCATACGGAAGCCTATCTTTTTTGTTCTACAGGTCTGAGCCACGAGGTAGAATACCCTTTGCCTCTAGAGCTTCTTTCTCAGGGTATTTTAGGATTTGCTTGGGGAGCAAAAAGCCCAACATTTTCGGGGAAATTCCCTATGAATTCTCTTCAATATTCTTCATCTGATGAAGAGCAAAGCTGTTTTGTACTTGATGATGATGTGCTATATGGTAAGTATCCAGGAATTTATACCTGGGAGCTTACTTTGAAAGCGCTAATCCCCTCAATTTTAGATTATAGCCACCCCTGTATAAAACTTAAGATTTACTACGATTATCCTTCTTGGAACCCAAAGGAAGAGTTGCAAGGAAATATGAGTTCTATAGACGTGCCGCTACATAGCGTGGGAATAACTACGATAGGAGGTTGTAACTATGATATTGTAGAACTCCCCGCTGGAAATGCTCGCGTATTTACTGTTCCTAAACACTGTGGTGGAGTATCCATACATTTAGAGAATGTTAAAGAAGGAGCTTTTGCTGAAGATCTTTATATTATACAAGCAGCATACAGTTGTAGCTGGCGACGTCATTAAATCATGCAACAGCTGCTATAAGCAGCTGTATATCTTACCACTATTTTCCAGAATTCAAGTAGAGATTTAAAGGATGCTCATCATCTAAATCACCATAACGCTTGTCATAGGTGCTTACGATCTCTCCCTGATCTACAAGGTATACCCGATCTAAACATCCTTGCACAAAATGCATATCGTGGGTGGAGATACCTAAGGTCAGATTTTGATCTCTCAAAGATTCCAAAAGACGTTTAAACGCAGAGGTAGAAAAAGGATCCAATGCAGATGTAGGCTCATCAAAAAGGAGGGTACGCTTATCCATGCATAGAGAGCGAACTATAGCCACACGTTGTTTTTGCCCTCCAGAAAGGTGGTGAGGATAGCTATTAGCAATATCTTCGATATCCAAGAATTTTAAAAGATTAAAGGTTTTATCTTTAGCCTCTTCCTTACTTCTATGCTTAACGATCATTTGTGGATGCATGCAGTTATTTAAAACTGTCATGTGAGGAAAAAGCTCTGGTTGTTGAAAAACCAATGCCGGGGATTCCCCTTCAATTGAAATATCACCACTTATAGGTTCTACTAACCCTACAAGTGCTCGTAATATGGTTGTTTTCCCTGAACCACTCTTACCAACAAAAAGAGTAATATGTCCCTCTTCTAAAGAGAATGAAACTTTAGATAAAATATGTTTGTTATTTATGGAATACGCAAGATTTCTAACCTTAACAGTCATACTTCCCTCTTCTCAAGCAACCTAGCTACATAAGAAAACAATGATGTCATAAGCAAATATAAGGCTGCGCAGATACTATACATTTCCATGGGATTGAGTTTACGAGAAACAATGTCCTTACTTACCTTAGTGAGTTCAGGAACTCCTACAACCATCAAAATGCTACTTTCTTTAATCAAGGCAACAAATTCATTTGTTAAAGAAGGTAAGATATTTTTAAAAACCTGTGGATAGATGATATAAAAGAAAATCTGCGACTTTTTGTATCCCAAAACCCTCGCTGATTCCCATTGGCCTACTGATAAGGCATTAATCCCACCGCGGATGTTTTCAGCAAGATAGGCAGAAGAATTGATGCTCAAAGCAATTAATCCCGCCATTAAGGGTGTCGGGTCCAACCTAATTATTGATGGTAAACCGAAGTAAAATATGAGAATTTGAATAAACAGAGGCGTGCCACGGATAACAGTGACATAGAGATTTCCTAGCCATCGCGTGATGCGGGAAGGAAAATAACGCGATGTCATTGTTCCGATAATTAAACCTAAAAAGGAGCCGCAGAGTATGGAAATTCCACTAACAAATAACGTATAACCACAACCACGTAGCAGTACTCTTGCTGTAGCAACCCAATGTTCCATAAATCAGCAACGCATATTTATTTATCATTAAAGCATAATCATGCAATTAATCAGAAAAAACTAGCAAGAAGTTTTCTATATCTTTGGCTATTAAGGAAATCGTTGACTCTGAAATCGGCGTGATAAAAATTGTGTCATCTCCAGCTAAAGTTCCTAAAATACTTTCTGTAAACCTATTGTCAATTAAGCTGGCTATCCATGAAGCAGAACCGGGCACTGTGCGGATAACGATCAAAGAAGAATTATGATGAACAGAAAAGACCAGGTGTTTAATATTTGACTCACCCATAGACGGCGGAAGAGAGTAACGCGCACCTTTTTCTCCCGGGATTTTTATTGCATGGACTTTTCTTAGCCAGCGGGAAACGGAGGATTGTGTCATGGCAATCCCCAATGAAGATAGTTTTTGACAAATTTCTTCCTGAGTGGAAGCCCCTTCTCTGTTTAAAATTTCTTTTAAAGCTTCGTCAACTGCTACATTTTTTTTCATTTTGC
Source organism: Chlamydia buteonis (assembly GCF_900634605.1). Taxonomy (NCBI): domain Bacteria; kingdom Pseudomonadati; phylum Chlamydiota; class Chlamydiia; order Chlamydiales; family Chlamydiaceae; genus Chlamydia; species Chlamydia buteonis. The sequence continues at coordinate 282,257 of NZ_CAAAFM010000002.1, read as the reverse complement.
CTCTTGAAGTTTTCCTTGCTGATATTCAGAAGACCTCTTTACTATAGAATACTAATTGATATTTTTCTTTGGTTTTTATGCTTACTCTAGGGTTGGAAAGCTCTTGTGATGAGACCGCGTGTGCTTTAGTAGATGCTAACGCGAAAATTGTAGCAAATGTCGTCTCCTCCCAACAAGATCACGTTTCTTATGGAGGCATAGTTCCTGAACTAGCTTCTCGAGCTCATCTTCAAGTTTTCCCTTCTGTGGTGCAGTCTGCTTTAAAGGAGTCGGGAGTTTCTTTAGAAGATATTGATTTGGTTGCAGTCACACATACGCCAGGACTTATAGGTTCTCTAGCTATAGGAGTGAACTTTGCTAAAGGTTTGGCTGTAGGATGTCAGAAACCTATAATTGGAGTAAATCATGTTGAGGCGCATCTTTACGCCGCCTACATGGAAGCAAGCTCAGTGGAATTCCCTGCACTAGGTTTAGTAGTTTCTGGAGCTCACACCGCTATATTTTTGATGGAAGACCCTTTAACTTATAAGTTAATAGGAAAAAGTCGAGATGATGCTATAGGAGAAACTTTCGATAAGGTGGCGCGGTTTTTGGGTTTGCCATATCCCGGAGGGGCTTTAATAGAAAAACTTGCAGTTCATGGATGTGAATCATCCTATCCTTTTTCTCCCTCGAAAGTTCCAGGTTATGATTTGTCTTTTAGTGGATTAAAAACAGCTGTTCTTTATGCAATTAAGGGGAATAATAGTAATCATCGCACTCCACTGCCAGAGCTTTCTGAAACTCAAAAGAACAATATTTCAGCGTCTTTTCAAAAAGCCGCATTCACTAGCATTGCACAAAAACTTCCTAATATTGTAAAAAAATTTTCGTGCAGGTCTATACTTGTTGGAGGGGGAGTAGCAAACAATAAGTATTTCCAAAGCTTGTTAAAAAATGCTCTAGATTTGCCTTTATACTTTCCTTCTTCTAAGTTATGTACAGATAATGCTGCGATGATAGCAGGATTAGGAAGAGAGTTATTTCTCTCAGAAAAAATCACTTTAGGAATTACTCCATGCGCAAGATATCAATGGGAATCTGCTTCGGCTTCCTTATCTCCTCTTCCCTAATGCTTCATGGATGTAAACATTTTCGCCAATCTCAAGACCACCTTTCTATCAACATGAAAGACGACCCGCGTTCTTTAGATCCTCGCGAAGTTCGTCTACTATCTGATATTAATTTAATTAAGCATATTTATGAGGGATTGGTTCAGGAAAATACGCGCACAGGAAATCTAGAACCAGCACTTGCTGAGAGCTACTCCCTTTCCGATGATGGCAAGACCTATACTTTTTATTTAAAGAAGGCATATTGGAGTAATGGAGATCCTTTAACATCAGAAGATTTTATTGCTTCTTGGAAACAAGTTGTAAGCCAAGAAGTTTCGGGTGTTTATAATTTTGCTTTTGATCCTATTAAGAATATTAAGCAAATACAGCAAGGAGCGCTCTCTGAAGAGCATATAGGGTTTCATGCGAAGGATGATCAAACTTTAGTCATTGAATTAGAATCTCCAACCTCACATTTTCTTAAGCTGCTAGCATTACCTATTTTCTTTCCGGTACATAAGGAGCAACGCGAGTTACAACAAACTTTGCCGATTGCGAGTAGTGCCTTTTATCCTAAAAAGATCAAACAAAAACAATGGCTACGTCTTGAAAAAAATCCTTACTACTACAATCAAGAACAAGTAAAAACTCAAGCAATTACCGTACATTTTGTCCCCGACCCAAATACCGCTGCCTTATTGTTTAATCAAGGCAAATTAGATTGGCAAGGTCCTCCTTGGGGAGAACGTATCCCTACAGAAACTCTTGCTCACCTACAGTCTACAGGTAACCTACATTCCTTCGATGTTGCAGGGACTTCCTGGCTAACCTTTAACGTCAATAAATTCCCCCTTAATCACACAAAGTTAAGGAAAGCACTATCTTTAGCCTTAGATAAGGAATCCTTAGTATCCACAATCTTTTTAGATAGAGCAAAGCCTGCACAACATTTGCTCCCAAATAACTTACATACCTACCCAAATTTAGATCTTCCTACGAAAGAACAACGTAAGCATCTTGCCAAGAAACTTTTTAAAGAGGCCTTGGAAGAGCTAAATATTTCAGCAAAGGATTTAGAAAGTCATTCCCTGGTCTTTCCTGCTGGCTCTTCGGCAAGCGCTTTAATGGTACAATTAATTCGCGAACAGTGGAAGGATACCCTTGGGTTTTCTATCCCTATAGTAGGAAAAGAATTTGCACTTTTACAAACAGAACTAGCCTCAGGGCATTTCTCTTTGTCAACTGGAGGATGGTTTGCTGATTTTTCTGATCCTATGGCATTTCTAACCATTTTTGCTCATCCTTCAGGAGTGCCTCCTTATGTAGTGAACCATAAGGATTACATGACTCTTCTCGCCACGATTCAAGAAGAAAGAGATCTCAATAAGCGCCGTGAGTTGATTTCACAAGCATCACTCTATCTAGAAACTTTTCATATCATTGAACCAATCTATCATGATGCGTTTCATTTTGCATTAAACAAAAAGTTATCCAATTTCGACTTTTCCCCTACCGGAGTCGTAGATTTTCGCTACGTTAAAGCCCCTTAATCTTTCAAAGAAACGATGAAAACGTAGAGCAACTTATTAAAATGTTTTTAAGTTACTCTATGACTTATTCTGTATAAATGTCTTTTGGGTTATGTCTCTTTAAAATGTCTGTAGGAAAATAAGTATTTTTCTCCGTAGTTACTTTTATTCTTTTTTTGTTATCCTAAATGTTTTTAGCTATGTCACGAGGTCTCAAAAGTACGATGGAAATGACAAGTAATGAAAATAAAGATGGAGGGAGAACTTTACCCTGTCCCCCCTGTGTGATGGTAATTTTCGGTGCTACAGGCGATCTTACAGCGCGCAAGTTATTTCCAGCATTATACCATCTGATCAAAGAAGGCAGGCTATCTGAAAACTTTGTCTGTGTAGGCTTTGCAAGAAGAAAAAAGAGTCACGAAGAATTTCGTGAAGAAATGAAACAGGCTATACAGAATTTTTCACGTGCTCAAGAACTCGATATCCGTATCTGGGAGGAATTTGAATCGCGTATATTTTATCACCAATCGAACTTTTCTTCTTCGGAAGGCTATGCTTCGTTGAAGGAAAGACTCGAGGAGATTGATAAGCAATATGGAACTCGAGGGAACCGGCTATTTTATTTATCTACACCTCCAGATTATTTCCCTGAAATTATTGAAAATATTAATAAACACAAACTGTTCTATCATGATCAAGGAGAAGGGAAACCTTGGTCACGCGTGATTGTAGAAAAACCTTTTGGTGTAGATTTGCAAAGTGCCAAGGAGTTGCAAAGATACATAGACGATAATTTAGATGAAGGCTCTGTCTATCGTATTGACCATTATTTAGGAAAAGAAACTGTACAAAACATCCTCACGATACGTTTTGCCAATACCTTGTTTGAGTCTTGTTGGAATTCTCAATATATTGATCACGTACAAATTAGCGTTAGCGAATCCATAGGCATAGGCACTCGAGGAAATTTCTTTGAGAAATCAGGGATGCTTCGCGATATGGTGCAAAACCATATGATGCAGCTTTTATGTTTACTTACTATGGAACCCCCCTCCGTATTCAATTCTGAAGAGATAAAAAAAGAAAAAATCAATATCCTTAAGAAAATACGTCCGTTTTCTAAAGATGATGTAATCCGTGGTCAGTACGGCCCTGGAGAAGTCCAAGGAGTTTCTGTTCTTGGCTATCGCGAAGAGGAAAATGTAAGTTCAAATTCTAAGGTAGAGACTTACTTAGCTTTGAAGATGTTTATAGATAACCCCCGTTGGTTAGGAGTGCCTTTCTATCTGCGAGCAGGAAAACGCCTTGCTAAACGCTCTACAGATATTTCTATTATTTTTAAAAAGTCCTACGCGACTTTATTTGAACCCGAATCTTGTCGTATTTGTCCTATAGAAAATGATCTCCTCATTATTCGTATACAACCGGATGAAGGCGTAGCTTTACAATTTAACTGTAAAGTCCCTGGGATGAATAATGTCGTGCGTCCTGTGAAAATGGATTTTCGCTATGACACCTATTTTAAAACAACAGCCCCCGAAGCCTATGAAAGATTGCTTTGTGATTGCATTTTAGGTGATAGGATTCTCTTTACATCTAGTGATGAAGTCATGGCTTCTTGGGAGCTTTTTACACCAATTCTAAAGCAGTGGGAACAAGATTCTTCAGATGTGGTCTTCCCTAATTATGTTGCCGGTTCTGCGGGACCTAAAGAGGCAGATAAATTACTACAAGCCGATGGAAGAAGTTGGCGTCCTTTGTAATATAACTTTATTTTGAGATGATTATGGCAACATTAGTTAACTTTAATGATACAAATAAACTCCTTCTTACGAAAAAAACTGAGCTATTTATTGATCTAGCAAGTAAAGATTGGATAGCAAGTGCAAATAAGTCGATAAAACAAAGAGGGGCTTTTTATGTTGCTCTTTCTGGCGGAAGAACTCCTCTGGAAATCTTTAAGGCAATCGTGATAAATAAAGAGAAACTTTCTGATCCCAGAAAGATCTTTTTATTTTGGGGAGACGAAAGAAATGTTCCTTATACGTCTTCAGAAAGCAATTACGGACAAGCAATGAGTATTCTTCAGGATTTACGTATTCCTGAAGAACAAATTTTCCGTATGGAAATCGAAAATCTTGAGGGTGCTAGGGAGTATCAAGACATTATAGAACGTACAGTTCCTGATACAAGTTTTGATATGATCATGCTCGGTCTTGGTCAAGATGGACATACCTTATCGTTATTCCCGAATACAGAAGCTCTAACAGAAAAGGAGCGCCTTGTCGTTTTTCAAAGAATTCCTCAATTGGATACAGAAAGAATGACCCTTACGCTACCCCTTACATATAAGGCAAAGCATATCGTTGTCTACGTTCAGGGGGAAAATAAGAAAGATATTGTAAGAAGTATCTTTTTTCCTTTAGATAAACAGCGCAAAGCCTATCCTATAGAGCTCATTGGGCAAGAGAAAACTCCCCTGTTTTGGATCCTTGCCCCCGATGCTTATGAATCAAAGGACTTCGACTCGATTTCTTCATTCTATAAACTAGACATTATCTAGTTTATATACCCCATAAGGCGGAATCAGGCAGCAGTTATTGTGCTGAACGGATGGCCTCTTCATAACTTGGAGGAGATTCTGTATAATTGGGATAAGGAGGAGCGCTTGGAGTATTATTTGGGAACGATGCTGGTTGCTGACCTGCACCACGACCCAGTTGCTGTAAATATACGAGTTCTGAGTAGCTCAGCATATTTTCTTCTCGCTGATTCGCAAGACATTGTTGTGCTGTAGTCTGACTAAAGATGTTATGAAGGTACTCTTCAGGATTCAAAGATATTTGATTCGCAACCATAGTGTATAGTGTGGCTTTACTTAAGTGTAAAACAGCATTTTGTTGCTTTTTAGCCATATGAATAGAAGCGATTATAAAACTTACAAAGCTTATAAACAATAAACTCCCTCCAGCAGCACAACAACCAATAATTGCTGCAGAGATCGCAGCCGTTGCTAAAGGTCCTGTGAAGAAAATACCTAGTATAGCTCCCGCGACTAAGGCTAATAATGCAATGGAACAAATAATAGCACACACTAAGTAACCAATTTTAGCGGCTCTATAGTTTTTGTAAGCAGAAGCTAGCTCTTTGTTTGCCTCTAGAGTGACAATAGCAGCAGTTTTTGTTTTAGCTTTTTCTGGAGTGTCAGCATGGAATGAAGATAAATCTAAAGAGATCTCTCGATTAGTTTGTTTCAGTTTAAAAATTTCCTGAGAAGCACTATGAATTTTTATGGAGCTTAAAATGGTTGATCCTAAAGAAGCACCAAAAATCCCTAAAATTAAAGTGGCTAAGATACCCAAGATAAAGGACACAAAAATGGAGTCTGTACTGCCTCCTCCACTACTACTTCCTCGACATAAGCCACATAAGAAACGGATCCAGAGCATGTGTTCTATACAATGGAGTGTGGCGTCCACAGTTGTCATAATGGCAAAGGCGGTCTGTTCATCGGAATCAACACCAGAGGAGAGAGTGGCTCCCGATAAAGCTGCCCTATTTATCGATTCTGAAGTCGCTTCCAGGTGTTGTGTTAAGAAACTATGAACACAAGACCCAGAATCTAAATTTGTGAATCTTAATTTCCCTGTCTCCGTAAAATTTAAAATTGAAAAACGGGCTTCGGTATTAGCAGTCCCCACTTTATTATTTAAAGAACTAGCTGACATAAGCGTACTTTTTTAAACATATTAAACAAATCAATGCAGAATTATAGGTTATTTATAGTTTTAAATCACGACTATTATTCCACTATAACTATGAGTCTTTACAGTTTCTCAATTTTTTAAGATCTTTACCATCGGGCTACATGCTCTAGATAGAGAGGGGAACTTGCCATAAAACTTACAAAAGAATCCAAGCTTCCAATAGCAGCATAGCCATTTTGATCCACTTGATATGTAAGTATCAGTCCGTGAATAATCCCTCCTATGAGAGGAATAAGAACTAGATGCTCAGAGATAATTTCTGTTTTTAGTTTCCTAAAAACTTTACTGAAAGATGTTTCTAGGTTAAGGGAACACATTGCTAGGACTAGGAATTTTAATGTTTTTGCTACTATTTTGATCAGTAAAAAAGCCCAAGATAAAACACTGATAACTACAGAGATGACAGGGAAAGTAATAAGATCAAAAACTACGCACACAGCTTTTGTAGTGCTTGAGAAATCGTTTAGATCTCGTTTCCCAAAAGTTAAATAGCAAGTCATGGTATAACCTCATATTTTATGTATGCTGATTATTGTTTTCTCTATTTCTTCTGTCTTCTTCCATAACCTCTTGATATGTTGGTGGTCGCTCTGAATACGGGGGTGGAACAGGAGAAGTCATGAATTCTCTAGAATAATCAAGGATGGCATGATCAATCTCATTGAAAGATTCGTCGTACTCTGGTTCTGTGCATGGTGGAAAAGTGAGAGGGTCTAAAAATGCACTGTAGTGACTCAAACAGCTCCTAGCTCTAGCTATTAAGGAAGTGACATTATCAGACTCTTCGGTAGATACACGAATTTTGTCACTAATATAAAGACTAAGCAGGGAACGGTGTATAGAATCCACAGCGGCTTGGCGCTGTTTTTTACTATGATGCTCATAAGGAGATGAAAGCAAACCTAATAATAGAAAGGTTAGACTCCCACATCCAAAAGCAGATTCTGTTGGAGATATGAAACACGCGTTAGAGAAAACATCCGTGGAATGAAAAGTAAATACGCATCCCACAATAAATACTATCAATGCGAGTAATGAGATTATGCCTATAACAAGAGAAACGATTTTCCAAGCAAGTAAAGATAATGCGACTTTTCTTGCATGATATAAAGCCGATGCTGAGGCTATATAACCACCCCGTTTAAACGGTGAAATGTTGTTATTCTTATTAAGAAAACTTATGATTTGTCTCTCTTTGCGGTAGAAAAGAAAACTTTTCCTTACCAATAAACAAATCGCGATAACACTTCTTATTACACTACCGAATGTATTTTGATAGATGTTGTTAAGCAAGCTACAGATTGCATGAATGAAAACCAGAAAACGGTGAGGGCTTTCAGAGAAGTCAAAACAGAGACTACTTTGAGGTGGAGAGAAACAAATAAAATAGTCATCAATCAAGTCTGCAGCTGGAACCGGTCTTTGTTGAGTAAAAAGTGTATTAGTAAATGCTGAGATATTATTTATCTTGAGCAAATTATTAATATCTTGATCTTGAGAAGATCCTCCATTTATAAGATGCTCTAAGGGACCATTGCTACGTATTGAAATTCCATAAACAGCTGACTTTTCTCTTGTAATAGAATCAAAAAAATGAAGGATTTGGTTATTAGGAGAAAGATGATCAAGCGGCTCATGCATGGGTTTATAATTCTAATAAGAAGTAAATTAATGAGGAATTATAATTTGACTCCCCTCTTTATTTCAAATTGTTTTAAACCATTACACAACATATTCAGTTATACTTATTAATATTTTATCGCTTAACGATTGCCAAATAGTTGGTGATTTTTCTATTCTTTTCTTAGGATTTTGACTTTTAAAATTTTTATTAGATTTCTGATGCTTATCTAAAGCATAGAGTATAAATTTTAAATTTATCTAAATATCCTATGGTGTAGGTAAAAATTTGCAAGTGGTTATGTTAAAGAATGTTTTTTATATTATTATGGGGCCTCCCGGATCAGGCAAGGGCACACAATCACAGCGTCTTGCTCATCAGTTAAAACTTCCCCACATTAGTTCTGGAGAACTATTTCGTTCTGCTATAGAGTCAGCCTCTCCTTTGGGGATCGAGGCTGCTGAGTATATTAATCAAGGTTTTCTTGTCCCCGATGAAATTGTTTGGGGTATGGTTCAAGAAGCCTTAAGCCAACCCGAGTGTCAGTCTGGATGTATTATTGATGGGTTCCCAAGAACTCTAGGTCAAGCAATTCTTCTGAATGATTTTTTTATGCAATCTCACGCTGATTATCGTGTTATACAATTAGATGTTTCTAACGAAGAGATTATTCGTAGGATTCATTCGCGATTCATATGCCCTTCTTGTAAACACGTATATAATCAAAATCAGGGATTTAGTGAGTGCCCCGCGTGTCAAATTAAATTAGTTCGTCGCTCTGACGATACTCTAGAGGTGATTCATAAGAGACTTGAGGGTTATGAGAAATCTACTTCTCCTTTAATTGACTATTATCAAGAGCTAGGGAAATTAACACGTATTCCTTCTGAGGCATCTCCTGATGACGTTTTTCAAAGTATTGAAGCTTGCATAAAAGCTTAATTTTACTTTTAGATATTCTCCATGTAGGCACATCTTTAATTATGGTTAGGAAAGATGAAACATTATCAACTGTATGCATCTGTTTCGGATCTTTCATCTGCACAAGGAGATTTAGAGACGCAGCTATTGTTTGGAGAGCGCTTACTTGCTGGTAAGCTCTCCTATTATGCCTATTCCCAATTAATCCGTGATCACGATTTTTGGCGCCCCTATCCAGTCAGAAATATATCCTCGCAATCGTCTTTTGCTCTTCTATCTCAATATATTTTACCTAATGCAGTCGTTAAGTCTTTCGATGCTTTTTTAGAACCTTGGCATATCCCTTTGCCCTACGGTTCTCCATTAGCAATAGATTTTCAAGGCAAAGTATCCCTTCCTAAAGAAGTAAAAATTAGAATGAAGCTCCCTCTGGATAAGGAAGTTCCTTGTTGTAATGTGAGCCACGTGCGTTTTTGTAATGAACCGTTCTCTATAGATCTTTTGCTGAAAGAATCTGAAAATTTCTTGGGAATTCCGTATGTTTGGGGAGGACGATGCCTACACCACTCCTTAATAGATTATGGATTAGATTGTTCTGGGTTTTTAAATATTTTATTTCAAGCACATGGATTAAGTATTCCTAGAAATGCTAGAGATCAGTACAAAGATTGTAATCTAGTAGAGTATTTCGAAGATCTCCCTCCAGGAGGTTTTGTTTTCTTAAAAAATGATCAGAACACACAAATCTCCCACGTAATGTTAAAGAAAAGCCAGAAGCATTTGATTCATGCGGTTCAAAAATTGGGAAAGGTTGTTCTTTTTGCTCTAGGAGTAGATATAGAGTTTAAAAAAGACAAGTTTCATACTCTGAGTGCAAAAGGAAAGGCATTTTTTGGAATACCAAAAAAAAGAAAAATTTTCTTCTAGAAAAGAAATAAACTACAGAGTTTTTAGGAAAACCTTTTAGATGAAAATAGAAAAAAGCAAGCGATAAAATTTGATAAGACTCTCGCTTGCTCTTGATAAAATATAACGGCGGACTCTAACGTTTAGAGAATTGGAAGCTTTTACGAGCCTTCTTGTGTCCGTATTTTTTACGTTCTTTCTTTCTAGGATCTCTTGTAAGGAAACCGTGACTTTTTAATTCTTGTTTAGAATCAACATTCTTTTTTAATAAAGCTCTAGCCAATCCTAAGCGTGTTGCAATAACTTGTCCTTGGATTCCACCACCGTTAATACGAATCACTAGATCAAAGTCATTGGAATACCCAAGAACTTTTAATGGGGAAAGGATAGTAACTCTTTGAATTTCCAATGGAAAGTATTCATCAAAGGCTTTTCCATTTACATCGATCTTGCCCGTTCCTGGACGAAGTCGAACGCTAGATACAGCTTGTTTTCTTCTTCCGGTAGCTACTGATTCTTCTATTGTATTTTTTACCACAATTTACCCCAAATTAAACATCTAATACGATCGGCTTCTGAGACTTAAACCCTTGATAACAATCCCCTTTCAGTATTCTTAAGGATTTTAACTGACGCTTGCCTAAACGAGTTTTTGGCATCATACCTTTAATTGCATGCTCGATAATATAAGAGGGTTTTTTAGCTATCATATTTTCAAAAGCAACTTCACGCATTCCTGAAATATATCCCGTGTAATATCGATATATTTTTTGACCTTTCTTCGCACCTGTCAAATGCACTTTTTCTGCATTAATAACGATAACTCCATCACCCATAGCTACGTGAGGCGTATAAGTTACCTTATGCTTACCGCGCAAGATTTTTGCTACCTCTGAAGAAAGCCTTCCCAAGGTTTTACCTGCAGCATCGATAACATACCAAGACTTGTTCTGAGCTTCAGATGCTTTGGCAATGGTTGTTTTCGTGTCTTTTCTTTTTTCCATAGTAATATAACCACCTTATCAGAAGGGGGAATTATAAATTTGTGCAATTTTTTTTCCAAATAAAAAGCAATAAAAGCAATCGATAGATGTATTTCCAAGTGTAAAAGGATCATCTTTTCAAAGGAAAATCAAATCTGTTTTTATGTGCTTGTAGTATTGTAAGGAGGCATTTCTTACTTCAATTTATTACTCATATTAAATGACATTTTACGGTAAAATAAGATAGATTTATTTTTTTGTTTTACATAAAGAGTTTTTGCTCTTCTCTCTCTATTTTTTAAGAATCTTATTTACAATTTCATAAGAAATAAGAAACTCATTATTGCAATAAAGTTTTTAGTAGAACTATTTGGTTGCTATAATGCTCAGATAGAAAACACACCTTGAGTTCAATGCGTGTGCTTACAGATGTCTCGTTATAGGGTTTTTTTAACTCTAATTCATAAGCTTAATCATAATTTTCAAGATCAAAACTAGCGTGTTGTAGGGTGTTTATTATGCCAGGAATTATTTTACATTCCCTTTTTAAAAACGATTGTCGTTGTCATGCTTCCTATTCGTTTGATAAGCGAGTTCAAGATCGTATGACTATAGCCACAGTTATGACTATTATTTCTTCTATCAGTTTGCTACTGGCTCTGATTCCAGCGATTATCATGTCCAATCCTATAGGATTTATTTGGGCTGGGATTTTTGGTAGTATGGCTTTGGCTTTATTTGTTTTTGCAATTCTAACAAACTATTTGAGATCAAACATTCCTAAAGGACTTAAAGAAACATTTAAGGATAAATATCCTCCTATTTTTTGTGATTTTATTGAAAAAAAGCAACTCACTATTCAAGAGATACGACTACTTCTTGATGCTTTAGAACAGGCTAGTCTTGATAGGGACATGTCTTTTCATAAGTATTTAGGCAAATTCACCCAAAAATTAAAAATAGCATTGAATAAATATGGTATTTCGGAGTTTGTAGATGGTCTAGAACAAATCGATCTTGCTTCTTTAGACTTAGTTTTGATTCAACATTGTCCTTTGTATTGGTTAAGAAAGTTTATACAATCAGCCTCAGAAGTTCCTGAGAGAGACTTGACAGGAGCATCTTACGAAGAAATTGCTTCATATTGGTTAGGAAAATCTGGATGTTGTAATAATGCTGGAACCATTTTTTCAGAAAATGTCTATCTTCTTGCTCAGACAGTATCTAAGGAGGATTACGAGAAATTTTCTTTTTATGTTCAAAATAATGATTGGAATAATCAGGAATTAGCTACAGAAAAGCAGCGAGTGGTAGAAGATTGTTTGGAACTAAAGAGGGAGCATAATGAGAATGCCGTGGTTGATGTCACAAGCTTCCTTTCGGGAATTAAAAATACCCTTTTAGAAATCTGTACACATGGAATTTGTTGGGAGCAATTAAATTTGGTTCGTTGTGTGAATCCTGATGATTGGGATTGTTTGTGTGCTCTTGATGGGAATAAACAAAGAATACGAAAGTTTGCTGTTCCCTGTCTTGGAGAAGTTTCGGATGAAAAACATCACTTATATGAACCTATGATTGCTCTTATCACATGGCAGGATATTCGTGAGCTGGGTTTAGATAAGGAAACTCTTTTGAATCAAGAAGTACGTAATCCTGAGGATAGGCTTGCTAATTATTTTACTAGACAAGCGCGCTATCACGGGTCCATTGATTTACTGGGGCAGGAAGTTTTAGAGCGTTTGCCTAGATATACTTTAGACTTTGCAACGGGAGCCAAAACGACGATATCTTAGAAAATTAGTTCTCCGTTTTGTAAAACCCCTTCACGATGACATTGACGTGCGAGTTGCTTATTATGGGTTACAATAAGCACTCCACGTGAATCATGGGATTGAGATAGAAGCAGTTGATGAATGTATTCAGAGGTTTGATTGTCCAAATTACCCGAAGGTTCATCAGCTAGTAAAATTGCGGGATTGTTTATCAGTGCTCTCGCGATTGCTACTCGTTGTTTTTCGCCTCCTGATAGGTTGCAACAGCGAGAGTGTGTTCTATGAGATAAGCCGACAGAGTCTATGAGTTCCAGAGCTTTTTTAAATGCAGAAGATCCTTTAGCGATATTTTGTCTCGCAATGCTTGCAGGCATTAACACATTATTGATTACAGTATCATCTTCCAAGAGGTAGAAATTTTGAAAAATAAAACCGATATATTGGTTTCTAAATGCTGATAAATTGTAGTGTTCTTTTCTTTTTCCTAGAAATAGGAGCTCTCCTGATGATGGTGTATCTAGTGTTCCTAATAGATGAAGGAGAGTGCTTTTCCCATTTCCTGAAGCTCCTGTAATAGCAACTACCTCTCCAGGATATAAGCTAAAGTTCACATTACGTAATATCTCGATGTCTTGATTGCTTTGTAGAACAAGCTTAGACAGATTTTTCGCTTGAATAAGAGGAGGCATAACTATTCCGCTTTTAAAATATCAGAAACATGCATCTTAGCTACTTTTCTTGCTGGTAATGCTCCAGAAATAGCAGCTAACACTAAAGTGCCTAGACCTAATATAAAAATAGTCGGCACATGTATTTCTTGAGGAAGACCTTGACCGAAGAAAGTAGAATTAAACGCTTCTCTGCCTTGTAAGTAACTTAAGCCTTTAGTAATTATTGAGAGATTTTTCATTGTTAAAATAGCCAAAGCTGTTCCAAAAACAACACCGATGCCTCCAGAGAACGCTCCACAGAGACCAAAAATAGCCTTTAAGCTACGAGAAGGAGTCCCCATAGCTTTAAGGATCCCTATTTCTTTCTTCTTATTATTTACTAAGAGAATAGACATAGTTACAACATTTGAACAAGCAACGATCAGGATAATAATGGAGACCAAGAGAAATAGAACTTGATCACTACGTAGTTGATCTAAAATAGGCTTGAAATATTGATAATCATAGAGAGAAGATACTTCCCAATATTCCTGTATACCGGCTTGACTTAAGATAGTTTCAATCTGCTTTTTAATTGGTGTTATCAGTTTACTGTTTGGAAAGAAGACATGTAGGCCATTATGCATGCCGATTCCTGTAGATTCTGAACGTATTTGAGAAGCTAGATCCATATCAATAAATACAATTTTACTTCCCATGGGAGATAAACCAGGATTATAGAAGCCTATGACATATACAGGATGCTTGATTTCTTTCTGAGTTTCTGGGGAGAAAATACTGAGCCCACCCCTATCTCCTACTCGGTACCCCATATCGCGATAATTCACAGGTAAGATAATCGAAGCTCCTCGATAGGTATTTTGCAAGTTTATAAAATCTTGTTCCCAACCTTCGTGAGAGCTATTAAAAGGGTTTAAAATCTCGGAACTATAATCTGTTTGTTCATAGGGAAGAACGCGATTTTTATACACTTCATCAGAAGGATAGGCAATAAATTGAGAAAATGTTCGTGATTCTGATGTGTTAGGATGGGGAATCCTCTCCATCTGTACATAGCCAATACCCTCTTCAAACTCTAAAAGTTGGGTGTGATTTTCCCCTAGATAGGGATTAAGAACTTCAAAAGCGATTTTTACAGGATCCTTTAATTTTCCATCTGAAGTTTTATCTGGTAGGGGGAAGTTTTCTGGTAATGAGTAGTCCAAATTCGGGTCATAGGGATCTATAATAGAGGAAGCAAGCTTCTCTCCTATTGTCTTTGTTGTATACAAAGAAAGGTCAGCATGTCTGTCTATTTGATAGTAATAGGAATCATAATAAACAGATGAAGGAAGGATTTTTATTGGAGAATGAAGCTGGGAAAGATCATGAATCCAACGTTGTTCTAAACCATAGATAACAGAAATAAAAACAATGGATAACCAAGTGACTAAAGAAATAATGCCTATTGAAAATATAGAAACAATGGCAGAAGATAACCTTTTTCTTCTTGGTATTAGATACTTAAAAGCAATTAGAAGTTCTAATTTCATGACCTACTCAACAACTTGAAATAGAAGCTAGCAGGTAAATTAAATCTTTTTACTTAGCTTCTTTGAAAATTACGTGCCTACGCAGTTTTCTATCATATTTTTTGAGTTCTAGTCGACTTGTTGTTTTTCTTTTGTTTTTAACAGTCCAGTATATATCGGAACTTTCAGAACTTTTTAATTTAATGATTTCACGATTCTTACTAGCCATTGATGAATCCTTTTAAGAAAATGATAAATTGCTTATGATACTATATTTATTTTCAAAAAGAATCAAGAAAACTTCCCCATAATTATAAGAGAATCTTCATGTCAACTAAAGAACAGTTTTTTTTTAAAGGGGTAACTTCAAAAAATAAAATTCATTTTATTAGTTTGGGCTGCTCAAGGAACCTTGTAGACAGTGAGGTAATGCTCGGGATTTTATTAAAAGCCGGTTATGAAGCTACCGAACTACTGCAAGAAGCTGATTATTTGATTTTGAATACTTGTGGATTTTTAAAAGCTGCTCGAGATGAATCTACGGATTATCTTCAACGAATAATCAGTGAGAAGAAAGAAACTGCCAAGATTATACTAACCGGTTGCATGGTTTCTAAGCATAAAGAGGAGTTAAAGCCTTGGCTCCCCTATGTACATTATGTTTTAGGTTCTGGAGATGTTGAACATATTTTATCGGCTATAGAATCTAAGGAAAGTGGAGAAAAGTTATCTTCTAAAAGTTATTTAGAAATGGGGGAAATTCCTAGAAAATTATCAACACCGAAGCACTATGCCTATTTGAAAATAGCTGAGGGGTGTCGTAAGCGCTGTGCTTTCTGTATTATTCCTACTATTAAGGGAGGATTAAGAAGTAAACCTTTAGAGCAGGTTATTAAAGAATTTCGCTTGTTGTTAAAAATGGGAGTAAAAGAAGTCATTCTCATTGCTCAAGATTTAGGTGACTATGGTAAAGATCTGTCTAAGGATCGCAAATCTTGCTTAGATAGTGTATTAAGAGAAATGCTTAAGGAGCCAGGGGACTATTGGATCAGAATGCTCTATTTGTATCCTGATGAAGTAGACGATACCATTATTGATCTTATGGAAAAAGATCAGCGCCTACTCCCTTATGTTGATATTCCTCTTCAACACATCAATAATCGGGTATTAAAAAAGATGTTAAGGACAACATCTAGAGAACAAATTTTAGATTTATTAACTAAGTTGCGTGCACGCATTCCCCATGTCTATATTCGTTCGTCATTTATTGTTGGCTTCCCAGGAGAAACTGATGAAGAATTTCAGGAGCTTGTAGATTTCGTTAGAGAAGGATGGATAGATAACTTAGGTATCTTTTCTTATTCTCAAGAAAATGGTTCTTTAGCTGCTGAGATGCCAGACCAAATACCTCAGAGCGTAAAATCAAAGAGATTAAAAATCCTCTCTCAAACACAGAAGAAAAATGTTGAGAAACATAATAAGCAGTTTGTAGGGAAAATTGTGGAAGCTGTTATTGATGGATATCATCCAGATAGTGAACTTTTACTCATAGCTCGTTTTTATGGTCAGGCTCCAGAAGTAGATCCCTGTATTATTGTGAATGAAGCGCGTTTAGTTTCGGGATTTGGAGAACGTTATCTTATCGAAATTACGGAATATGTAGGTTATGACTTGGTAGGTCGAGTTGTGAAAAAAGTGCCCGGAAAATAGTTTCCGGGCAAAAGTTTAGTGTATTTATTCAAAATAAGGCAGTTGCACTACGTTCCAAGAAAATGAAGCTGCCCGCCAACCATACGATAAGTTTTTCAGTATGAAACACCCGTTATTTTTTGCCAAAAATGTAGTTGCAATCCATTCCATAGGTTTAGGCCTGTAGTAACTTGTTCCTGAACAGGTGGATCCTTGTAAAAATGTCTCTTTGCCGTCGACAACCGCGACTAACAAACACTCTCCTCCTATTCCGTTATCCAACCAGCCACCGTGCTTTGACATAATGATACTAATACGGAAAAGTCTAGGATTTTCTGGGGTTGCATGAAAATTCAGATAACAAGAGTTGATCCCTTTGCCTACATACACATCAGAATTCTCTTGTTGTTCAATTGCAGTGTTAAATTTATCCCAAGGAATCCAAGCACCATACTTCACGTCCCCACTGCCTACATGTCCTCCTGAAGTAGCAGAACGCATAGAAACCGCAATTTTATTACTTTGAAAAACATGATAAGGGACATATTGTTGCGGCAATTTTTGACGATTCATGTTAAATTCTTGTTCGCTGCATGAGATTGTATGATTGCTGAGGTTTACTCTGCCAAAGAAGTCTGCTTGATTTTTGGTCCCTGTATCAATATTCATGTCCCCACTAACAAATAGGTCCTGCTTGCAGTTGAGGCTCCCATTGGTGCAGGTTAGGTTTTGAAGGTTAGTGTTTTTGGCTGTTATTGTTTTCGATACTGTTATGGCCTGTTTTTTTTTCTCTTCAGATAGGTCTTTAGAATAGATATTAAAACGAACAAATGTGGGGAAGCTAATATTAGTTTTAGGTGTTGACATATTTTAATCCTCCTCGGGAAATCTTGATGCAAATGGGAACCAAATCACACTTATAGTAGAAAACATGCTCTGTATATGTGCGTTTGTATAGACTCTGACGATAGGTTGCGAAGAGACATCTGAAATAGAGAAAATTGCATACAAGGCCGTGGATGTTCTATCTGTAGGATAATGACCACGAGTGTCTGCTGTGCATAAGTTTTCGAATTGACTACCTTGATCTAGCCTTAAGAATAAATTCACCTCATCATTTCCTGAGTGTTGTCCTCCTATTCTAGTGATTTCAAAAGTGACTTGATAGATTCCTGGAGTTTTAATAACAAGATCCTTACCCTCAACGTAGAAGTAGTTGCGGTACATCAATGTATAATTTTCAATATCTTTTGAAGTTCCGCTTTTTAAATCTAAAATAGAATTTGCAGGAATATTATATGTGCCGCGATGGTCTAACATGCAGGTATAGGCTTGTACAGAGCTTTTTTTATAGTAGTTGAAAGTTAAAGCGTCGCGTTGGGAAAGGGGATCGGAGATATTCCCAACACTCGGATTGTTAGAAGAGGTAATGCTGATGTTCCCATTTAAAACTGTATCCCGTAAAGAAAACCCATTCTTTCCTGAGAGTTTGCTGCCAGCAAAGAAATCACAGTTTGCATTTACGTCATTGGTTACAGTTAATGTACCAGCATCAAAGTCGTCCTCGATATTTAAATTGCCATTAATGTTTAATGTGGAATTGTCTAAGTAGAGGTTTTGGTCTTTAACTCCTGTTGCATTGGGATCAGTTTCTCTAGCTTGATTATTAGGATTATCCGATGTGAATCTAGAAATAGTTTTATCTTTATCATCCATAGCTATTCCTCATTGTCTGGATAGAAAATTATTCCAAAATAAAAAGCACTTAAAACAGCCCAATTACCTACTAGTTGTGCGCTGAATAGATTTTTTTTTATCTTGTCTGTCTTGTTATTATTTGTTATAATCCCATTTGGATCTTCAGCCAGCGTAAGGACATGAAAAGCTGTGGATAAACTTGCAAATCCAGAGTATCCTCCCCCACTATAAATAGTATTGCTACTATAAATAGTGCCTAAACCATTTTTCATATGTACGTCGTCTCCCCAGCCATTATCCCATCCCCACCGTTTATTAATGCCGTAATCTATCATGTAGATGCCTTTGCTTAATAATTGAACCCAGTGGGATCCTGGATATGTAACTCTTTGATTTCCTTTAGAGTAGTCTACAAAGCGTATGTGGGAAAAAATATTTTGCGATTGGTAGACCAGCCTGTTAGATCCTAGGATGGGGACTGGTTGCTTTGCATCAATGTTGATCCTTCCAAACTCATGGAGTGAGCAGAAAAAGTACTCTGGAGAACGTATATAATTTGCCGGTACTGGAGATGACGGGCTTAAGGGTCTAGCAACGTTACTCAATCTATTGCCGTTCAAATTTACAGATACATTGTTGCCAGTTATATTAAGTTTGTTAGCTGAAGTAAGTCCTTCTACGTTTATTTTTCCTGAAAAAGTTGATGTTCCAGGAGGATTTACAACAAAGCTATTAGTGGAATCTATACTTTGAGATCTAACGTCGTCTGTCTGCACATTTCCGGAAGCAACATCACCTTCAAAAGTCGAATCCACAGAAAAATAACAATCATTAGTGTTATTATTAGAAGTAGTCATTTATTATTCCGATTTTTTTCTAATAAAAATCAGATAATAAATTATAGGTCAATTTTTAATCTGTTTAGTTTAATCCTAGTAAAATTAATTAGATTTGATAAATAAAAAATGATAATAAAAAGAAGGAGGAGAAATAAAGAAAATCTTGGGGGTGGCTGGATTTGAACCAACGTATCCGTAAGGAGTCGGATTTACAGTCCGATGCAATTGACCGCTATGCGACACCCCCATAGAATGCTGGAGAAAGGACTTGAACCCTCAACCGTTCGATTACAAATCGAATGCTCTGCCAATTGAGCTACTCCAGCAAAAAATTGGGAACCCTACTGCTTGAAGAGAAAACTTTAGTTAACCAATAGGAAGTCAATTTATACGCTATTGGTTATTTTCTTCCAAGTCAGAATCAGTATTTTCTGAAATACGATAATCTTCTTGGGTAGGAATAAATTCTTCGGTAACAAAGTTTGCTCCTCTACCGGAAGGATCTAAAGACAAGTTTGTATCCATAACTTGGAAATTATGTTTCTTCAATTGTTCAGAAACCAAACGATCTTCTTTAAATTTAGCTTTTTTAATAGTTTTCTTGCCAATGGGAGTTTTATTTTTAGTAATTTCGTAATACTTATCAACCGCTTGCTTTTGTTCGGATGTTATGCTTCCAGAAAGACGTTGGAACAATTGTGTGCAACTATTGCCTGCAACACTTGAATTTACAACTTCTGCAGAAAATTTGAACTTGCCTTCTGAGGTGTAGCGTGCTGGTTGACTATCCTTCTTAAGGCAACATTGCTTATATTTCTTATTAGAACCGCATGGGCATGGATCATTTCTGTTAACTTTTTTTGTCATACAATTCTTCTCAAAGCAAGGCTTTTAAAGGAAAGTTTAAATAAGATAAGGATAAAAACCAATTACAAGTTTTCATAAAAACTAATATTGTATTGCAAGCTTTATTCTATCCTTTTACTATTTTCCTATGTCTATTCTACACCTACACCCTCCGTGGATTAAATCTGGCAAACGTATAGAAAGCTTAGTCCGTAAGGCTTTGTATACCTATTCCATGTTGGAAAATCACAGCAAGATCGTGGTAGCTCTTAGTGGAGGCAAAGACAGCCTTTCTTTGCTTTTAATGCTTAAAGCTATTTCTGGGAGGGGCTTCCCAAAGCTTGATCTTTATGCTGTCAATATCGGAGGGAAATATTCTTGTGGTTCCGAAGTAAGCAAGCAGTATTTAGCTAATATTTGTGATAAGATTCACGTTCCCTATAGTTCGATAAACTCCCCCTATGACCCTGAAGTGCCAGAGTGTTATTCCTGTTCTCAAGTTAGAAGACGTTTACTGTTCCAAGCAGCAAAAGATGTGGGGGCTACTGCCGTAGCTTTTGGTCATCACCGTGATGATGTAGTCCAAACAGCTTTGATGAATCTCTTACATAAAGCAGAATTTGCCGGAATGTTACCAGTTTTAGATATGGTCCACTTTGGTGTTACTATCTTACGCCCCTTAATACTTACCCCTGAATCTTGGATAAGAAAATTCTCTAAGGAAAGTGGATTTGCTCGAGTTACTTGTCGTTGTCCAGTTGTATCTTTAAGAACAAAAACAGAAGCAGCATTAAAGTTATTAGAAGATGTTTTTCCTCAAGCAAGACATAATATTGCTCTCGCTATTGAACAACATGGGTTGTCGAAAGCTCAAAAAAACAAAACTAATTAAACATATTTTTATAGATTAGTCTTACTACTTTAATTATAGTGGGGTTTATTTTTTTTCGGTAATTTTATGCACAAAAGATTAAAGATTCTGTTAACTAATGATGACGGCATTTCCGCTAAAGGAATGAGTCTTTTAGTTGCAAATTTACTAAAAGCAGACTTTGCTGATCTCTATATAATTGCTCCTACTACGGAACAGTCAGGGAAAAGCATGGCATTTTCCTATACACAACCAGTCTCTATAGAAAAGGTTGACTATCCTCAGCCTGTCGCTGGAGCCTGGGCAGTTTCTGGTAGCCCTGTAGATTGCATTAAGCTAGCTTTGGGTGATTTATTCCGCAATGCTTTGCCTGATCTTGTACTATCTGGAATTAATCATGGATCTAATGCAGGAAGAAATATTTTTTATTCTGGAACTGCTGGAGCTGCTATGGAAGCCGTTTTATCGGGTATCCCCTCCATAGCTTTTTCTCAAGAACAACACATTTCTTTCTTTCAGGAAGAAAATGCCCCTGAGATACTCAAGAGACTCTCTTTGTATGCTTTGTCGATGCCTCTCCCAATTTTATCAGGCTTTAATGTAAATTTTCCTGCTAGCGAACATAACGAAGAGTGGAAAGGAATGCGACTTGTGACTACAGGAAAAGAATATGCCTGTGGTATTCCCAAGCTTTTAATTGATGATGGGAAACGTAAGTTCTTTTCTTTAAGTGATTGTCAAATAGTAATGGATGAAGATATTTCCGACGAGTGTCGAACTCTTTTGGAAAATTACATAACCGTGGTTCCTTTACTCGTAAGAAATTCTCCTCTAGCTTTGACTAGCGAAACTGAGTTTCTACAGTTACAAGAAGCCTTTGATAATTTTATGAGCTCTGAATCAGGAGCTACACTCTTTGATTAAACTGATCGAGTCTTTCTTAAGTATTCCTTATTAGAAAATCGGTAGAAAACTATCTCTACCGATCTATTCCATAGATTTTTGAATCTGCTACGATGCAGTTCTAGTTTACTCTAAAAACAAGAGAATTTTTTTAGGAATAAGATTTAGTTCTTCTAACTCCTTTTTTAAATTTATAAATATTTTCTCTAAAGAAACACAGACCATTGTCTTTGTATCTTCGCATTTTCTCAAAATTAGAAATGCTATTGGAAACATCTTAAGGTGTGTCTTTATCGAACTTTTACTTGCAACAACAAGCTTTCTTAATTGTCAGAGTAAAAATGGTTGTGATTAAACTATTTCTTCTGCTAACTTATGACCTAATCTTGTTTGGATGCGTAGCTCAGCGGTTAGAGCACCTGTCTTACACACAGGGGGTCATAGGTTCAAATCCTGTCGTGTCCATTTGCGGGAGTAGTTCAATTGGTTAGAGCACCGCCCTGTCAAGGCGGAAGTTGCGGGTTCAAGCCCCGTCTCTCGCGAACATACAATCAGAGGTTGAAAATGCCCCACGGAACTCGTTTAACGAAGTTTAGCTTTCCTCTGTACTTTTCCAAGACCCTAAGCTGGTTTATTCTTGGAGGGTTTTTAGCTGCCTGTGGAGTTCAAATGGTTTTAGTTCCAAATGAACTTATTGATGGTGGTATCGTAGGTTTATCCCTTATTGCCTCGCATTTTTTTGGTCATAAATATTTGCCGTTTTGCTTAATACTATTCAATCTACCTTTTGTCATTTTAGCCTTTAAACAGATTGGTAAGTATTTTGTAATTCAAATGATGACTGCTGTGATCATTTTTTCATGTGCCCTATGGCTGATTGATTCCTTACCTTTATGGTTTGGATTTAGCCCTATCGTTTTTAAAGGGTCTGAGATGGAAACAGTAGTTTTTGGTGGAGCTATTATAGGGGTAGGTTGCGGTTTGATCATCCGTCATGGAGGATCTACGGATGGTACCGAGATTATGGGTATCATTATAAATAAAAAAAGAGGATATACTGTTGGCCAGGTTATTCTTTTTGCTAACTTTTTTATCTTTGCTTTGGCAGGTATTGTCTATCAGAATTGGCATACGGCATTCGTATCCTTCTTAACTTACGGCATTGCAACGAAAGTTATGGATATGGTAATTCTGGGTCTTGAAGATACAAAATCTGTTACCATTATCACCTCGTCTCCAAGAAAACTGGGTCAAATCCTTATGGAAAACTTGGGAGTTGGTCTTACCTATATTCAAGCCGAGGGTGGCTATTCTGGAGAGCCTAGAAACATTCTTTATATTGTTGTAGAGCGTTTACAGCTTTCACAACTTAAAGAAATCGTTCACAGAGAAGACCCTTATGCTTTTATTGCTATTGAAAATCTTCATGAAGTAATAAATGGTAAACGTACCAATTAGGCTGGGTTGATCCAAATCTTTTCTAACTTGCTCTCTATATCTAGTAAAGAGAGAATTTTTCCGACGATATCGTTATTAATATCTTCAATAGTTTGTGGTTTGAAGTACCACATAGGCATCGGTGGCAAGATTATTGCTCCATTTTGCGACAATTTTAATAAGTTTTCTAAATGGATGGAATGCAACGGACTTTCTCTAGGAACTAAGATCAACTTCCTTCGCTCCTTTAAAGCTACATCAGCAACTCTTCTTAAAAGGTTATCACCTAAGCCTATTGAAATAGCTGCTACTGTAGCCATACTACATGGAACGATAATAGTCCCATCGACATGATAGGACCCAGAGGCCAATTTGCTTTCTATAGACTTGATATTATGTTGGTGAATATACCGATGACTTTCTTTAGGAATTAAAGACAGCAAAGAAGAGGTATCTAATTCATAATAGAGCGTTTTCATTGCTGCTGCAGAAAGAATTACCTCAACATCATGTTGCATTTTAGATAGTTCTTGTATGAGCTTGACGGCTAATACTATTCCTGAAGCTCCTGAAATGCCTACGATATAACGTTTCATTCGTATCCATCTATTATGAAATTAATAAACTTACCATGACGATAAAAAAGGATAAAGCAAGGTAGATGTTTCCCTTAAAAAAGCATCTCTCGAGATTAACATGATTCTTGTCCAATGAGTAATAATTTTTGATGGTTTTCCCAATAACTAATACAGGTAATAGAGACAATACAAGCCCTAATTTATTAAAAGATGCAAGCACGGCCATGGCTACATAAGATAGCAAACTTAGTAGTAAACATACTGAAGCAACACGAATAGCCTGTGCTTTCCCAAAACATGCAGGAATGCTATGGAGCTTTTCTTTCCTATCAAACTCTAAATCTTGAATAGCATAGATAATGTCATTAGCAGCAATGATCATAGCAGCCGTTATTCCCCATAGGGAGGTTATGATAAACATTTTTAAAGAGAGAGGTCTTGAAGATAAAGCATAGAAATTCATAAGAATCGCAAGGTAATAAATAAGACCTAAGATCCAATGACACAAGTAGGTGACACGTTTTGCATAGGCATAAATAATCATAAGTAGAATAGCTAATAAGGCTAGCCAGGAGCATTCTTTACTTAAAAATATACAGGGAACTAGAAAAAATAAGGAGGCAAGTACCGTGATTAATAAAACAAAATTTATCGATAATTTTTTTGCGGGTAACACTCTATAAGTTGTTCTAGGATTTTTCTTATCTATATCACGATCAATTATCTGGTTTACCAGTATGCCTACAGTTCTAGCACATAGAAAAGCACATCCACCTAGGAGTACAGTTGAAAATCCTTTCTCACTGAATCCTAACGCTATCTCAGGGAATGTTAGAGCGAATACCGTAGTCGCAGAAAGAAATAAGGCAGAAAATACAGCGTATTTTATATTTAATAATTGTTTGAAATATTTTATCTGAAAAGAAAACATTTTTAACTGCTCTAGTCTGTAGATAACAAATACATGTCCTAAAATAGGGTTAGAGGTACACGCTAGCGTATAACTAAAATAGAGTAAAGTTTATAAACTAATTCCCCCCCCCTACTATATCTTGATAGTATTTGCTAATTAAATATCCGGGATTATATATAATAATGCATTTTTTTGATAAAATTAGTTTTATAGAATGCGATTTCTTTATTTTTATTTCACATTATTAATGTGTATTTCCCCCAACGTTGGTTTTTCTCAAAATTGGGAGGCTCTGGATATCCACGATTGTGAGCAGATCATTTCCGCTACACAATTTCATCAAGCTCATTGTCCCTGGATCGTTGTGGCTGGCGGACTCTGTCCTACAGATGAAAATTATAAAAAAGCTCAGAATATAGGATATCTATTAGTTAAGAATGGTTACGCTGTGGTTACTGGAGCAGGTCCGGGGATTATGGAAGCTGCTAATGCTGGTGCTGTACTAGCTGAGGGGTCATCTTTAGGATTTATCTTAAAGGGCGAGGAATTGAATGATCATATACCCAAAGAAAATTATTTACAGGTTTCCCATATCTCTCATCGTTTAGAAGGAATGGTTGGCAAAGCTTCTGGATGTGTAGTGTTTCCCGGAGGACTAGGTACCGTAAGTGAATGTTTTTTTGCCCTAGACAACTTCAGATACCTAGAGGTTCCTCATCCTGTTGTTCTTGTAGGCATGCAGTTTTGGGGGCCTTTAGTAGAGTGGATGAAAAACTTACATTATACGCATACATGTCCGGGACATTTATACCTGGTAGATTCATCAGAGGAAGCTGTGGATATCATTGTTTCTCATCACAAGAGCCAATTGTATAGCTTCTCTTCTAACTAAATCCAAACATAGGCAACCATCTGAAAACAGCTTTAGCTATCGTTTAAAAAAAAGAATAGCATATTAGTTTGTTGTGTTTATTAGAATACTCAAACTAATCTTCATTTTTTTTTGTAAATAAAATTAGATTTACATCATTTATAATGAGGTGTTAACATGATTATTTTTAGTGTTTTTTCTTAAACTTATGATTGTTGCTCCTGAAATTCAATTTAAAAATTCAAATAATGAAGTTAAAACTATTTCCATATTAGCAAATAACCTTAATTTCATTAAAAATGAGCGGCAAACTTTTTTAGCAGTTATTGCGGCCCTTGCCCTAGGAACCATTCTTCTTATAGTTGGCATTTGTGTATTGATTCTTCCTTTAGGACTTACTTCGGCACTAAGTATCTCTTTAGGTGTATCAGCAATAGTTATAGGTTCAGCAACTATCGCCTACTGTCTTAAGGTAGTCTATTATCAAAACGCAGTCTGGAGGAAAAATTATCTAGAGATTAGAAATGTTCTCAGGGAACACGGATTGCCTATGCCCCAAGAAAAGAATACAGATCCCATTCTTTCGATTCTCTTCCCCTCTTCTTTAGATACTTTAACATACGGTAGCGTACACTCTATGGGGAAAACAAGAACAGTCATCGCAATGGTGGAAATAGTTCTTGGTATAGGCTGTATAGTTGGTGCTGTAATTTCCCAACTTCTTTTAACTACATGGTTCCGCCCCGGTATCAGTCTAGGTTTGGGTATTACAGGAGCAGCTTTATTTGTTGGAGGAATTCAGGATATACGTGCCTTCAGCTTGAGTGCTCAAGGAATCTCTCATCTCTATTTGATGCAGCGTGAACAGAGAGAACGAAAGGCCGACAAAGAGCTTTCAGAACAAATTGTAGAAAGTGCAAAATCTTGTTCAACTCTATTAGAGAGTAATTTAGAACAAGCAAATCAAAAGAATCTGGATTTACAAACTCAGATTGCCGCACAGAATTTCCAAATTAGTTGTCTTCAAAATCGTATTTCTACTTTAGAAGCTACTCCAATCCCTAAAACCAAAGAAGAATTAACTTCAACCTGGTTCAATACTATTTCTTCATCGATCTCTTCAATCTCACGATTTTTAACTACACCTTCGACAACTCATGATCAGCCTGCTCGCTTATTGGCTATTACCTTTCCTCAACCTATGAATCAGAACATAGAACTTCAAGATGAAACACATCTCCTTTCCTCTGATGACGATGAACATGAAGATCTATTCGAAGATGCTTCAGAAGACATTGCCTCCATGTGATAAGTCTTACTTTTTAGTCAAAAAAAAGTTTTAATTCTTTTAATTATGGTTAAACTTATTATTTGTGTAGTTAACTACTTATTATAAAGATTTATTTAATTTTCTTTTTTCTAAAAAAATAATAATGAATTTGTTAAAATATTACTGATTTTATTATTTTAAGTAGTTTCAGATATGATACCTTCTATATTAAGGTCCTCCTCTCATGAAGAGGCATTGGAAAGGGTTTCTGTATTAAATCGGATATGTCAACACTCTCATGTTAGTCGCAAGACTGTTAGTTTAACCCTTATTGCTGTGGGTATTATTTTAGTTATATCCGGTATTTTACTCTTAACCTTAACGATTACAAGTTTGCCTCCGGCATTTTCTATTGCTTTAGGAGCAACTGTTCTTGCGCTTGGGACGAGTTTGGCTTCCTTTGGAGTGGCTCTCCGTATTCTTAAAAAGCCACAGGATAATGAGGGTGAAGTCGTTTTGGCTACTGAACTTATGAGTATGAAACAAGTAGTCAAACAGAAAACAGAAGAGGTTAACCGATTGCAAGGAGAAGTGAGTGCATCTCAAACACAACTTGCAGAAATTTCTGAAGCACTGACAACTACAAGAGAATTGGGAAGTAACCTTCAAAGTCGTTTAGACGAATCTTCACAGTTACTAATTCAATCTCGTCAAAACTTAGGTGCGGTTGAAGCGCGTCTACAAGCAGCAGAAGAAACTCTTGGTCAAACAGAAGAACGACTTGAAAGATCTCAAGGTGCGTTAGAAGCTGAACGAGCTAAGGTGGGGCACCTAGAGGATACAGTTAAAGATTTAGAGTCTCAACTTCACGAAACATCCGCAAATTTTGATCGATGTATTGTCAGTCACCAAGATGTAATAGAACGGTTTACCAAAGACCATGAGTATGAGGTCTCTAGATTAACACGAATGTTAAATGCAAAAACGGAAGAATTAAACTCAGCTCTAGAAACAATTAGTCAAATACAACGACAGTTATCAGAACCTAACGCTTCGGCTCTATCCCCTTCCTCTCTTAGCCCTTTAAGAAAAAGTAGTTCTACGTTTTCATTAAGTAAGCATGCTGGTAGCCCAACAGAACTTAGCAGTCGCTTTGCTGCCATGTTCACTAGTTTTGGCAGATTGAAAAAGTCCTCCCCTGGAGCCGTTATCCCAACTTCTAGGAGTTCGTCTTCGAGTGATGATCAATCGGAGAGTCAAAGGAATCAAGATAGCGACAACGACACCGAAATGGCTGAAGAGGCTAGCGAAGAATCATAAGATTATTTCTTCTGCATATAGCTATCTCTTAATGAACCCGGGGCGCAATGCTTCGGGTTTTTTTATATATCTAAACAAACATTCCTTCGTTCTTTTTGAAGACTAATAGTCTGATTTAAGAATTGTTGAGCAGATTTCCAGAGTACTTTTTCTGTGGATTCCATGTTTAAATTATCGGATAAAATGCTATGGATATTGGGATGATCTTTAGCTGTAGAACAATCTGGGAAAAACTTTTCTTTTTCATTAGAATAGAAAAAATCTGTTCCTAGGACAAGTTTATCTACAATTCCCAATTTTTCAGCATGATGGATATGTTCTTTTAATCCTTGTAAAGAAGACCCAACAAAGTAATTTACTATATTTAAACCAATAACCCCTCCTCTAGATGCGATTTCTTTTGCATGGGCATCAGTAAGGTTTCTGGGGATATTTTTTACTGATCGAAAGTTAGAGTGGCTAGCAAGAACCTGCATGTTAGGCAGTTTGTCTAAAGTATAGTCTAAAATATCATCGGAGAGTTTATCACAACAATGGCTAAGGTCTATAGGAATAGCCAATTGATTCATAATTTCTAATAAACGTTTCCCATCAGAAGTAAGTTTATAGGGGTCAAAAACTCCTCCGCCAAAACGATTTCTTCCATTCCAGACAATCCCCAAATAAGCAATAGGCCCCATAGAAAATAGATCTAGAAGTTTTATGAATAGCTTACTGAGATGTTGGGAATCAGAACCCAATCCCGAAGCATTTTCTATACTACGAATAATAGAGAGAGTATTTTCCCCAGCGTCATGATTTACGTTATCAGAATCAAAAGTAATTAAACGGATACGGTTATCCGAATCAGGAAGGTGAAAAAATAGTTGATTTTGTGTATCAGCGTTTGGAGAGCTCATGCTATGCTCAGTGAATATAGCACAAACTTGCTTGCTCACTCCCCCAGAGAGTAATTGACTTGGAGAGCAGCGCACGCAAGGATCTTCATAGGAAAAAGTTTCATGAGAAAGAAGGTCGCAGTGCATATCTATGATCATGACATTCACGAAGTGTATGTATAACTATACGGAATTAGATAAGGTATTAGCTCCGGATATGCTGATGTTTCCTGATCGTAGATAAATACCGCAACAGGCTCGACGGATCTGAATGCTTGTCTTAAGGTAGGGTAAAAATCACATGGTTTAGGGTTGTTGCAGATTACACCCTGAAATCGAGAGTTTCTCTCAAGAAAAATTTTTAGAGCATCTTCATCTTTTACTGTATAAATTTGCATATGTTGAGAAAATATGTGGTGCGTGTGTAAGCAAGCATCTATCTTTTCCCCTACAGCGTCTTCAATAACTTGATGAGGAACTATTCCCTCTCGATAGACCTTTAAAGGATCTGCAGAGACTACAGTGGACTCTAGTCCGTAGGAACAGAAGCCTGGAATAACACAAATATCTTCTTGAAAGAAGTCTTCAATCACTTCATTAGAGGTTATTGCTGGAGGGAAATTGGAAATGTTTGCAGAAGTTCCAAGTAGAGGGCCTGCGAGATCGATGAGCTTGTTCACTATAGGAATAGAAAGAATCCTAAATCCTAGTTTCTCTTGGTGAAATCTAGGGTTTTTATGGTCAACGAGCAAAGTCAAAGGCCCCGGTAGGAACTTCTGTGATAACTTAAGTGCATGTGTTGATAATGTACATCCCGAGAATTTTTCAATATCCTCGATAGTATTAACATACATGACCAACGATTTTCCCCTATCTCTGTGTTTTAAATCATAGATTTTCTCTTCGGCATTTGGGTAATTTAATGCTACTCCTAAACCATAAACTGTATCTGTGGGGAAGGCTATAACCTTTCCTTGATCTAAATAATCTGCAGCTTGTTGTAAAAAAAAATCTGGATCCGTAACAGACATAAAAACTCCAGAATTAGCCATTCTCTAATATTTCTCTGCAAAAAACTAAAATGGGTTTTATTTTTTTTTGAGAAGACTTTAGCATAGTCATGTTTCTAAATCCAATTTTTTCAATATAGAATCTATTTCACAAGAAGTATTAAAGTTATTTAAAATAAATGACATTAATCATTTCCCCTATAGAAGAAAAAATTATAAATTTTTCTATATCTTATTGGTTCAAAGAAACCCTTGATCTCTAAAATCAATCCGACTAATTTGGTCTAAATTTTTATTATAAGTTACTTTTGAGAGCATTCATGGAGTATTCATTTTTTCGTCGTAAGTTTGCTGGATTAGATTCCATAGTATGTCCTGGCGATCCTGATGATCCTATTATTATCTTTTGTCATGGCTATGGAGCAGATGCCGACAATTTAGCATTTTTCCCTTCAGCATGTCCTTTTAAAGGAATACGTCCTACATGGGTATTTCCTCATGGTGTTGAACAACTTTCTTATGAATTTGAGGGTGGAAGAGCTTGGTTTCCTTTAGACGTTCCTTTATTTCAGAGCTTGATTTCTAATCCGGATATTACCCCAGAAACAGAAGAACAATACCAAAAATTATTCAATATAGATTTTGAGAGACCAAAAGCAGCTTTAGAAAACCTTATTGAAGAGTTGGATCGTCCGCGATATGACATTATTCTAGGAGGCTTTAGCCAAGGTGCCATGATCACTACTCATCTTATTTTATCTTCAAAAATCCCTTATCGAGGAGCTTTAATTTGTTCTGGCGCATTACTATTAGATAAAGGCTGGGAAAATAATATCAATTTATGTGCTAAGGTTCCTTTTATTCAAAGTCACGGATATCAAGATACTATTTTGCCCTATTACCATGGGGAACGGCTAAACAAGCTCTTATCTTCACATTTACATGGAGAGTTTATTTCTTTTAATGGCGGGCATGAAATTCCTGCTCTTGTTTTACAAAAAATGCAGGAAACTGTTCCCTTATGGACAAGTACGTTCAATTAATATCGAAGAACGATGATTCAGTGATGCAAGTTGTAAGGCTACCCATTCCATGCAGCTTGTCGCTGATGAAGAGTTATCTAAAGCTTGATAGGCTTTTTCTATAATCACAAGCACCTTTTCAAGAGGAAGTATAGGCAGATTAAGAATACCTTTAGCGTATTGAGGATAAGTCATAGCACTTGCACTTATATTTAAAGAAAGCATAAATCTATCTCTAAATAATGTTAAAAGAACTTCTAAAAGGTATTTAGCTTTATCTCTGAGCACTTGTTTATCTGTATCTGCACTACCTTTAACTATTTTGCCTACTTCTGTAATACTCATTTGTCCTGAGGCATACTTGAGTAGATATGCGATTTCTTCTTCATTAGGGTTTGTCTTTTCTTGTCCTTGAATATGTATAGATAAACTTCGTGAATGAATCGTTGCTGGTATACGTTGAAGTTTTGCAGATGTCAGTATGATTACACTGTGAGATGGAGCCTCTTCGAGGACTTTTAAAAATACAGAGATCGCAGGTAAAGTCATACGATCTACTTCATGAATAATATAAATCTTATAGTAGCCTTCATATGGAAGTATTGCGATCTGTTTTTTGATGTCCCTAGGAATCTCTATAGAATGCAATCTTCCCTTTCCAGAAGGCAGAAACTCTTGAATATCAGGATGTATTTTTTGGGAAATCTTATACTGTGCTTCAGGAGTATCTTTTAGCAGAATATGAGAGGCTAAGTTATAAGCATATTGAGAAAGAATAGATAACGAACTTCCGTGCAATAAAATAGCATGGGATACCTTATCTTGACTAATGTTATCAAGTAAAGCTTCCCAAGGTTCATTAGTTATCTTTCCTTCTATTTGCATAAGGCTAATTCTGTATAAGCGGTCATAACTTTGTTAAGCGATTCCTCTATAGGTTGTCTAGCATCTAAAACAAGATAGCTGTCAGGACGTGACTCGGCAAGAGATAAAAAACCTTCGCGAATTTTCGTGTGATAAGCTAAAGACTTATTTTCAAACTTGTCAAAAGATTTTTGTTGTTGTTTTCTTTTTAGTCCTTCATCAGCAGGAATATCTAAAAGGCAGGTAAGATTTGGAAGAATTTTTTTTTGTCCTATAACACAATGACAGAGATTTGTCACATATTCCTTACCTAGCCCTCCAACTATTCCTTGATAGACAATTGTAGAATCATGGAACCTGTCACATACCACAATTTTCCCTAATTCTAAAGCTGGTAGTATTTTTTCAGTTATGTGTTGCGCACGTGCTGCAAGAAATAAAAAAAGCTCCGTATAAGGAGAAAACTCTATTGTAGAGGGTTCTAAAATCCAATTGCGTACTCGTTCCCCTAAGGAGGATCCTCCAGGTTCTCTAGTCGCTACAACGGCTTTCCCCTCAGCCATAAGCTTATCTTTTAGAAGTTTTGTTAAAGAGCTTTTTCCTGACCCTTCACATCCTTCAATCACTATAAACATGGCTGTATTCCTTTATACTTGTGGTGAGGCACTCTCTTCTTCAATATTTGTCAGAGTCTCATCTGCATTTAATGAGAGTTTTTCCATTGCAACAAGGGTATCACCCTCTTTAACATGAACTAAGCGTACACCTTGAGTAGACCTTCCCATCACACGTACATCCTGCATGTTAATACGAATAGCCTGTCCTTGTGCTGACATGAGTAAGATACTATCGTGATCTGTCACAGAAATTGCTCCAAGAACATCTCCATTTCTCTCATTGATAAGAATAGAACGTACTCCTACCCCCCCTCGATTAGTTTCTCGGAAATCTTCTACTTGAGAGCGTTTACCAAAGCCATTATCGCAGACAACAAGAACAGATTGATCATCTCTAACAATTTGACAAGCAACTACACGATCTTTTTCATTTTTCAATGAAACTCCACGTACTCCACGTGCTGTTCTTCCCATAGGTCGCACCTTATGATGAGGAAAGCGTACAGCCATCCCCAATCTCGTGAATAGCATGACCTTTTCTTCTTCGCTAGTAATATGCGCAGCAGCAATAAGCTCATCACCATCATCTATTTCTAGAGCGCGAATACCTTTCTTTCTAGGATTGCTGAAAGCATCAAGAGCTACTTTTTTGACTACACCGTGTTTGGTTGCTAAGAATAAGAATCCAGCATTTTCAAAATTCTTAATATTAAGAACAGCTGCTAATTGTTCTCCAGGACGAATACCTTCAAGAAAGTTGATGATCGGTTTACCCTTAGCTCGTCTTTCCCCTTCTGGCAATTGCCATACTTTCAACCAATAACATTGTCCAAAATTGGTGAAAATAAGTAGGTAGTCTTTTGTTGATGCTGAATATACTGCCTTTAAAAAGTCCGAACCTTTCTTCATGTCAAATCCGGAAACACCATGACCACCGCGTTTCTGTTCTCTAAAGACTTTTATAGGCATTCTTTTTACGTAGTCATCTCCTGATATTGTAATAATCACAGGTTCGTTGGTGATAATATCTTCGATATCACGAATGTCATCGGCATCAAATTCTATCGTAGTTCTACGAGGAGTTTTATGAAGCTTTTGAAGCTCTTGAAGTTCATTTCTAATGATATCTTTTACTAAACCTTCATCAGCAAGAACACGTTTGTAGTAAGCAATTTTATTTACTAACTCATCATATTCTTTTTGAATTTTCTCAGCTTCCAATCCGGTAAGTTGGTATAAACGCAACTCAAGAATAGCAATGGACTGATGTTCAGTAAATCCGAACTTTTCAATCAATTGATGCTTAGCGTGTTCTTTACTATCACTATTACGGATTGTGTGTACAACATCGTCTAAACAAGAAAGAGCTTTTAAGAAACCTTCAAGGATATGGGCACGTGCTTCAGCTTTATTTAACTCATAACGAGTTCTCCTGCGGATTACCTCTGTACGGTGGCGCACCCATGCAGAAATCATTCTATGAATATTCATTGTCCTTGGAAGATTTTTATCCAAGGCGAGCATATTTGCTCCGAAAGTTACTTGAATATCAGTAAATTTATAGAGACGGTTGATAACAACTTCAGATGACTCTCCCTTCTTAAGCTCGAGAACAACACGGATACCATCTTTATCTGATTCATCTCGAACATCGGAAATACCTGATAAAGTCTTATCGTTAACAAGATCAGCAATTTGTTCGATTAATCTCGATTTGTTTACATTGTAGGGCATCTCTGTAAGAATGATATTCTCGCGATGCTTATCCGTGTTCTCTTCTACATGAAGACGTGCACGAACTTTTATCTTTCCTCTTCCTGTATAGTAGGTAGAGCGGATACCCTCACTACCACAAATCAATCCCCCTGTGGGGAAATCTGGTCCCGGCATTACTTCTAAGATTTCTTCTATAGAAGCGTCAGGCTTACTCAACACCAATAGCGTGGCTTCTATTAACTCTCCGAGGTTATGAGGAGGTATATTTGTTGCCATACCTACAGCAATACCAGAGGAACCATTACAAAGAAGATTAGGAAACTTCGAAGGAAAAACAACAGGTTCGTGCTTAGTTTCGTCATAGTTGGATACCATATCTACAGTATCCTTATCTAAATCTTCCATTAGGAAGATCGCGCTATGGGTTAAACGGGCTTCCGTATAACGCATAGCAGCCGCAGGGTCCCCATCAATAGAGCCGAAGTTTCCTTGACCATCGACTAGTGGATAACGCATCGCCCAATTTTGAGCCATACGCACTAACGTAGGATAAATAACACTCTCTCCATGAGGATGGTAATCTCCGGAAGTATCACCGCAAATTTTAGCGCATTTACGATGCTTCGCACCAGGAGTGAGGTTTAACTGCTTCATCGCATAAAGAATACGTCTTTGCGAAGGTTTCAAACCATCCCTGACATCAGGAAGCGCCCGAGAAATAATTACCGACATAGAGTAACGAAGGTAACTTTCCTTCATTTCTTCTTCTAGATTTTTAGGGACAATGATTTCTTCTTTGTTCAACATAGTGATAACCGTCTCCTAAATATCCAAATTATTCATCTTAACTGATAGAGCGTGATTTTCAATGAATTCTCTTCTTGGAGGCACCTCTTCTCCCATAAGCATAGTGAAGATATGATCTGCCTCAACAGCATCTTTCAATGACACACGAACTAAAGTTCTCTGTTCTGGATTCATAGTTGTATCCCAAAGCTGATCAGCATTCATCTCTCCAAGACCTTTATAACGCTGAATTTCTATACCTTTTCTTCCAAGGGCTTTGAGATGATCGATAACCTCTTTTAAAGTATAACAAGTATAAGGCAGCGTTTTTGAATCTTCATTAGTTATCACCATTTCAGAATCTTTCGGATTGAGATAATGGCGAATATCTAAACCATAGTCTCGCAATTCCTCTTGAATTTCTGCAAAGATCGATGTTTTATATAATTCAATAACCTTAATAGAATCCGAATCTTCTCTAGACAACATCTCTTCTTCTTTTTCCTCAAAAGAATAGAAATAGCGTCCACATTGCTTCCCGCTTTGCGGAGGGCTATAATATAAAGGATAGCCTGTAGTTTCCTTACGCATTTCTAAAAATTCAGAAAAAGGAACAGCTTTTTTCTCTAAAGCAACGATAAAGTTTTCTACGTTTAAGATAAGCTTGACAAAGCTGTCCAAAGCTTCTCCACTTATTTCACGATCTCCGTTTTTAAACACCAGTTTACTGTCACAACTTCCTAAAGTTAATAGATAATCATCCATTTCCTTTTCTGAAAGAATGTAACGGAAATCTTTTTT
This sequence comes from Chlamydia buteonis, assembly GCF_900634605.1. Taxonomy (NCBI): domain Bacteria; kingdom Pseudomonadati; phylum Chlamydiota; class Chlamydiia; order Chlamydiales; family Chlamydiaceae; genus Chlamydia; species Chlamydia buteonis. The sequence continues at coordinate 246,550 of NZ_CAAAFM010000002.1, read as the reverse complement.
CTTGCTTACTTTGTATAAAGGAGGCTGAGCTATATAGACACATTCATTTTCAATTAATGCTGTCATATGGCGATAGAAGAATGTTAATAGCAGAGTACGAATATGGGAGCCATCAACATCTGCATCTGTCATGATAATTATACGTCGATAGCGTAGCTTACTTAAATTAAAATTATCAGATCCGATACCGCAACCTAAAGCTGCAATGATTGTTCCTATTTCTTGGTTTTGGAAGATCTTTTGCAAACGAGCTTTTTCAACGTTTAAGATCTTACCTCGGATAGGTAAAATAGCCTGAAAACGACGGTCTCTACCTTGCTTAGCAGATCCTCCAGCAGAATCCCCCTCCACAATGTACATTTCACATTTTGCAGGATCTTTTTCCAAACAGTCAATAAGCTTTCCAGGAAGTCGTGCGCTATCTAAAGCACTTTTCCTTAATGTCAGTTCCCTTGCCTTCTTTGCTGCCTCTCTAGCCTGAGCTGCAATGAAAACCTTTTCAACGATCATCTTCGCAATTTGCGGGTTCTCATCAAAGAATATTGTTAGTGCTTCTCCAGTGATCTGTTGTGATACAGAGCCTACATCACTATTTCCTAGTTTCTGCTTAGTTTGCCCTTCAAACTGAGGATTAGGAACCTTAACAGAAACTACAGCAGTTAGTCCTTCCCGAATGTCTTCTCCCGTTAACGAGATCTTATCATTCTTGGCTAAATTATGAGCTTTAATATAGGCATTAAGTACACGAGTTAATGCTGTAGAAAATCCTGTAAGGTGAGTTCCTCCTTGACGTGTAGGAATATTATTTGCATATGAATAAATTAATTCAGAGTATCCAGAATTCCATTGAAGAGCCGCCTCAAATTCAATATCACCATCATCTCCAGTTCGACTGCTTGAAATATAAATTGGTTCTGGAAAAAGACTTTCTTTATTTTGGTTTAAATAACTAACGAAGGATTGGATACCTCCTTCGTAGAAAAAGACAACTTTATCAAAACTGACGTCGCGATCATCTTCAAAAATGATCGTTACACCACGATTCAAAAATGCAAGTTCTCGTAATCTTTTAATTAAGATAGAGCGATCAAAAACACATGAAGAAAAGATCTTATTATCCGGGTAGAAAGTAATTTCTGTCCCCTGCTTATTAGTAGCTCCTAAAAACTGCAAACTAGTTAAAGGAACACCTCTAGAAAACTCCATCTGATAAGCTTGCTTATCTTTGTATACTGTAGCTACTAATTTTTCAGCCAGAGCGTTAACGCAAGAAACTCCAACACCATGTAAGCCTCCTGATACTTTATAGCTGTCCTTATCAAATTTCCCTCCAGCATGCAGTACCGTGAGAACAACCTCTAATGCGGAAACATCCCTACCTTGTTTTTTAGATTCCTTTTCATGAGTCTGAATTGGAATACCTCGACCATTGTCAGAGATAGTAATCCCACCATCCTCTAAAATTCTTACATGGATTTCCGAACAATAACCCGCCATGGCTTCGTCGATACTGTTATCTACCACCTCATACACTAAGTGATGAAGCCCTGTGATCCCAGTATCTCCTATGTACATTCCAGGACGCTCACGAACGGCTTGAAGCCCTTCTAAAACAGTGATAGCTGAGGCGTCATAATTTTTTTCTTTTGCGTCCATACATTATCCTAACAAAAACTGTATTTCCTTGATCTTAACGTGAGGAACTACTTGATGCAAACGAGCAATTAAACGACTTTGATGCATTTGCTTTAGCGAAGCATATAAAGAAGAATTATAAATCTTTACTAATAGAATATGATCCTTAAATCCTAAAGCTTGGAACATTCCATTATACTTGGTTCCCAACATTTCATTCCATGCTTCTATTACTTCTTTAGGATTAGCAGCAATAATGTGCTCTATTTTCTTCAAATATCCGTTCAAGTAATGCTTTGCATGCTTAATTGTAGAGGCTGTTTTTTTAGAGTTTTTTGCTCTGAGTGACTCTCGATTCTTAAGGAAAGGAAACATAAAACACCTAAAAGAAATACAACATAAATGTCTAATCATACGTTGCATTAAAAGAATGCCTTATATCCAGCAACATGAAAAAAGTCAATACGGCTTTAAGAGTTCTTTTGGCCGTCTTTTATAAATAACAACATGACTTTATTCATGTCGTGTTCTTAATAAAAATGAAACAAGAATTAGATGAGATGTCTCAAAAGAAAGAAATATTTGATGCGTGCTGACTCTTCAAGATCATTCTCTAACCTTATGATGAACTCTTAGAACTATTTTACTTACCATTTCTGTTAACAACTCAAACCTATTTGATTTTTGTTGAAAACCTTCGTTATATTGACGGAATCTTAATGAAGAAAAGTATTTTATCACTCCCAAAGTAACGGCAACTAGAGACAACAGTGCCATCAACACAACACAGAAATAACAAACTCTAGAATTGTGAAAACAACTCCTAAACCTAGACACTCAACAACACTTTTAAAATAATGCCCTATTGCATAGGGTAGTACATCCTATACTTTGCACCTAAATCCTCAATAATACCCTGAGACCCTCCCGTATTCGATCCAAACATTTTATTATATTGAGCAACTGTAGATATCCGCTTCGCTCCAATGTATATTCCAACTACAGGAATTGAACCTAGTAAGTTCATTTTTTAAGTTAGTTGGGTGTAGAGAACATTCAAAAGGAGAACTGAAAGGATCTTTAGGACTGAAAACTACAGTACCCAACATAAATCTGACTTGATTTCACATAAATTTCTAATAATCAAAAGAAAGATGGTAAAAATTTTTCAAAAAAATTCAAGAAAATCGTTTCCTAATATGCCTTAAACCTACTAGGAACGGGGTAGTTTAACTCTTACTTAAGCCATCCATATGCGTCACTGGAGTAAAAAGATCCCTTTATATTTCGCATCAAAGAAATCCTTTACAGAACTGCCTTGCAATAGCTGTTGTAGTTTATGCATTCTTGAGTCGTCCATATCTTCTGCACGTATTACAACAACATTGGTGTATTTGGAGGCATGGACATCTTCCAGGTATAGACTGTTTTTATATGGATAGATTCCCCCTGCAGTGGCGAAGTTCCCTGGAATAACTGCAGCATCAACATCTGGTAAAGAAGATACTAATAAAGGTGCTGCAATTTCTATAATAGTAACCTTTTTCCCTCCACAACCAAAGACATCTTTTGCGGTGATATCTAGATGAGAAGCTTCTTTATAACTAATCAAATTGCAGTCTTGCAATAAGTCTAGCGCTCGTTGTTCGTTTGTTCTATCTATAGGAACCGCTATACGTAGCTGTTCCTTGACTTTAAGCTCTTCGAGAGACTGGATTTTACTAGAATATAAACCCATAGGTTCTAAATGTACTTTAGCCAAAACAACAAGTTTTCCTTCGCATTGGTACCGAGCACACTCATCTTTTAAGAAATCCTCATGTTGAAAATAATTTGCATCTATTTGCTTATCTAAAAGCAAACGGTTAGGTACACGATAATCATCTATAGGAAGTATTTTGAATTGCAATCCAAGGGATTTAGCCTCTTTTTCCAAACTATAAAGAAGCTCTGCGTGTGGTGTAGGACTTGCAGCAATCCGCAAAACCTCTTCTGAATTCTTGCGACAACCTGTTAAAGAGATGGCTAAAGCAAGTAGCGAGAGTATTTTGATTTTTTTCATAAAATCCCTCGATGTTGTAATATACGCCGACCAAAAGTATCTCCCAAAATTCGAATACCTTCAATGAAAAATAAGGTGATAATCAAGACAGATAGCGTAACTGAAAAATCAAAACGATAATAACCATACTGCAGTAAAATCTGTCCCAATCCCCCTCCTCCAACAAATCCTGCAAAAGTAGAGCAAGCAATCAAATGGACAAATAGGTTTTTTAACGAAAAAATTAGCTGGGGGAGAATTTCTGGGAAAAGTATATCTTTTAGTATTTTTATTTTAGGTATTCCTAGAACAATAGCAGGCTCAACACAAGTTAACGCCCCGGTACGCAATGCTTCGGAAACAAAAGAAGCAACTAAAGGTAGAGCGCCAAAAGTCAAAGGAACTATTGATGCTGTAGCCCCTAAAGAAGTCCCTACTATCCAACGTGTTATCGGAAATAAAATAACGATTAAAATAGCAAAAGGAATAGCTGTAAGAAAACTTAAAACAATAGAAACAACTGAATGAAAACCCTTCATTGGCTTTAAGCCATAGGAAGCCGTTATGAATAATGCCAACCCTAAAAGCCCACCAAGTATTGAAGAGAAAAAGAAAGAAGCGGCTACCATATATAAAGTACTGCCTGTTTCTTTAACTAACATATAAATCATGTCTATTTGCATATCTATAATACCGCTATCTTGACTTCTGGAACTGCTTTACTATAACCCCTTTCTCTCTAAGAGAACTTTTTGCCCAATCTCTTTGTTCTTTTTCTCCGGATAAAGCAACAATAAGGAAACCCAAGGGAGTTTTACGAAAGAGATTTATATCACCAGAGAGGATATTCATAGAGATCCCTCCACTCTGGATTAGTTGACTGATCATTCCTTGAACTGCCAACCCTTTCGGAAAGCCTAATCTTAAAATTTCTTCATTCTCTCCATATTCATAAATTCCCTTCGCAATTGAATGCATATGAAAAAGTTCTTCCGTAATCGTGCTATGGGGATTTAAGAAAAGTTTCTCAGTAGGACCTAATTCTGCTATGCTTCCCTGATGCATAACTAAAGTCTGGCAACAGAGTTTTTTCATGATTTCGATTTCATGAGAGACGAATACTTGTGTGATACACCTTTCTTCATTCAACTGCAACAATTTATCCGCAACATCCTCTGTTGATCTAGGGTCCAAAGCGGAAGTGATTTCATCACAAAGCAAAACCGTAGGATCAGAAACAATAGCTATGGCAATCGCTACTTTTTGTTTCTGTCCCCCACTTAATCTACTTGGGTATGCGTGTTTTTTTTCGTAGAGATTAAAAAAATGCAAAGCATCATCAACCTTCTCTTCGATGAGAGAGTTTGTCATCTCTGGACAACGAACCTTCAGGGGATACGCAATATTTTCAAACACTGTTTTTGCTAAAAATAAGCCACAACTCTGAGAAACATAGGCAACACGCTTAGCAAAGGCTGTGCGAGAAATTTTTTCTATCGGGCTAGAAGTATGGAAACCAGCTATAGAGATTGATCCAGAAGTTGGCGCTATAAGAAAATCAAGACAACGCAATAAAGTGCTTTTCCCAGAACCACTATGACCAATGATTCCAACAATTTCACCAGGATACACAGAGAAAGAGATATCGTTTAGAATACGATGGTTCGCTATTTCCTTGTTTAATTGTTTCACAGAAATGATGGGAGAGTTTTGATTAAACACAAAGAAAACCTAAAAACAAGATATGCTGGTAAATCTATAATAGATCAGCCTTTATGTTTAAAGTATAAAAAGTAAGTGGAAATTAATTTATAAACTCCCGTATTCCACAAACTTCCTGTTAATAAAGTAACAGAAATATGTGTTATAATAAAAGTTGAGGAAGAATAGCTCCCGCTATTTTTCTAGATTCAATGAGACGCAACAAATCGCGTTCAGAAATTCCTAAAGCTGAGCGTAAACCATTAATTTGTTTATGGGTAAATAATCCTAGGGAATATCCTCCTAAAATTAATGTAGAAATTACAGAAGCTATAGCAGCCTTACCAGCATAAGGAAGATAAGCTTTCAGACGAGTTTGTAATTTTGGTGCACCACGACTAGCTTGTAAAACACAGAAAATTTTAGATGTTGATGTAGGTGGATGCTGACGCAAGAAATCTGTCGCTTCTGCGTATGCTGAACTTAGTTGAGGATCGGGGCCAGCGCCGAAACTATAAGCTAATCCTGAAATGCCTGATGGTAAGTGATCACCTAATCTCTCAAAAATTCTTTGAAACTCTCTCATAAGTGTGCTGTCTTGTCCGGATTGGTTGCTTTCAGCTAAATCTCCCATTACTGTGATTGCACGCAAATTATAAGGGTCAATACTCTCAAATGGTATATCAACAGCAGCCTGTAGATTGGGTATAGTCTTGCCACGCGCATTTATATCATGGATCCGCATAATGGCTTTGATGCTTGGATCGTTTCTCCCATGTATAAATACTAAAGCCCCAATAATATTTCCAGAATTCAACATTTCTAAAACCAACATCTTATCTTGTTGAGATAGAGGTAATTTTTCTACTGACCCCACAACATTCGTAGAGAGATTCTGGTTGCATAGACACCATCCCGACAGCAACACATTCAAACTTATCAAAGATGCTGTATAAGCCGATTGTTGGTTTAATGTCTTTAATAACCGAATAAGATCAAAGAGGGTTGCTGCATTCTGCGAATTTATGAGGGTATCATTTAGCCAGAAAGCTCCCCAAAGATCACTGGAAAATGCTGCTTTGGCATTACAAGTAATGGACAAAATAGAGTGATTATCCGCACTAAACAACGGAATTGTAGACATGGTTAGCAAGTCTCTAACACTCACAGGCGTTTCTCCCCGAATTAACTTGTTCCATATGTCCCTTATTCCTCTACAAAAAACAGAAAAGGATTTAGTAGCTTTACTATGTTCTTTTTTATACCTAGGGTGTTCTTCTATAGAAGGATGTCGCCCACCTGCTTGGGCAATATCCAGGAGGCGCATTAGATTGGATTGAAATAGAGCGTCAACATTCATGCTTTCCATATCAGGAGAGGTGGCGCCAGAAGTAGATGGTTGTTCCCCATGAACTAGGGTCGAAACTCTTTCAGGAGAAACCGCCGGTTCTTCACCTACTGTTGACGCAGAAGTTCCTTCTTCAGACAGATCTTCAGTCACAACCTCTGTACCAACTAAATCCTCAGTTTGTGTCGGGGAAGATAAAGGTGATGGAAGAGACAAAGAGGGTGTGGAGGTAGAAGCAGGTGATGTTGCAATGATCGAATTCGAGCTAGAGGTTGTGGATACTTGATTAGAAACTAATAAAGAAGCTGGTTGTAGTGATCTTAATCCATATCTTGGCAGTTGTGTGATCCTTTGCGGCTCTACAGTGTGTAAAAAATCTAAGGAGAAATTAAAGAAGGTGTTCCTTAACTCTTTCGAGGCTTCAGAAAGCTCAAAAAATATTTTCCTAATTTTAAGGAAATAAATAGCAAAAGATATCAAGGATATTGCTGTTGTACCCACAAGAACTAACCCTAGTACTAAGGTAAAAGCAACAGGAGCCCCAGGAATTAGTTGAAGAATAAGAATAGCTAACAACAAGATAGCTGCAATCACAGCCGAAATCAAACTAATAATTTGAGACTGTCTTATTTTACATGCAGTATCCTTCCCGCTAGGAACGATAGAAACTAGTTCAGAAGAGACATCATGAATAGATTGATTCGTAGTAGTGTTAGCTCGAAGATGAGCATTAATTGAGGGTTGTGACATTTAATTTCACTCTGAAATAAAGAAGGTGCTACTCCATTTTAAATGTTTAAAGATTTTAAAAAGTATAATTTTTTCTCTTTTTAATGATTGTTTTATAAAGATTCTTGACAAATCTTACTCATTAACCCCAAACTAACCTTTGTTACCACTTAAGGAGACTATATTTGTATGTCGAAGATATATGATTTGTTAGGAGACGACGCAGAAGAATTATTAAAACACAAATGCAAACATATCCTCAAAGAAAATCTTACACTTCCCTCACCAGATTTTATCGATAAAGTTTTTTCTTATTCTGACAGAAACAACCTTGTATTAAGATCCTTACAGTCGATGTTTTCCCATGGAAGGTTGGGTAATACAGGATACCTCTCAATTCTTCCCGTAGACCAGGGAGTAGAACATACCGCGGGGGCATCTTTTTCTCCCAACCCCATCTATTTTGATCCCGAAAACATTATTCGCTTAGCGATTGAGGGGGGATGTTCTGCTGTAGCCTCTTCCTATGGAGTTTTAAGCTTACTTTCAAGAAAATACGCTCATAAAATTCCTTTTATGTTGAAGCTCAATCACAATGAGCTATTATCCTATCCAACAACCTACCATCAGATTTTCTTTAGTCAGGTAGAAAATGCGTATAATATGGGTGCTGTTGCAGTTGGAGCAACCGTTTATTTTGGTTCTGAGACATCTTCAGAGGAGATAACCGCGGTTTCTCGAGCTTTTGCACGAGCTAGAGAACTAGGATTGGCCACAGTATTGTGGTGTTATTTAAGAAATCCCCACTTTATCACTAATAACGTCGACTATCATACAGCTGCTGATTTGACCGGTCAGGCCGATCATTTAGGAGCAACTTTAGGTGCTGATATCGTAAAACAAAAACTACCTACATGCCAAGGTGGTTTTAAAGCTATTAAATTTAGTAAGACGGATGATAAAGTATATTCCGAACTCTCCTCGGATCATCCAATTGACCTGTGTCGTTATCAGGTGCTTAATAGCTACTGTGGTAAGGTAGGACTAATTAATTCCGGAGGTCCCTCTGGGAAAGATGACTTTGTAGAGGCGGTAAAAACTGCTGTGATTAACAAACGAGCTGGAGGTATGGGGCTCATTTTGGGAAGAAAGGCTTTCCAAAGACCTATGACCGAAGGCATACAACTATTAAATTTAATTCAAGATATTTACTTAGACCCGAGTATTACAATAGCGTAATCTAAAGAAGGCTCTTATGCACACCCATTCAAAACCCTCAAAACCTTTAGGCACTTTTACTGTTGGAATGTTGTCTCTAGCAGTAGTGATCAGTTTAAGGAACCTACCTCTAACAGCAAAACACGGCTTATCCACTCTTTTCTTCTATGCATTAGCTGTAGCTTGTTTTATGATCCCTTATGCTCTTATTTCTGCGGAATTAGCATCATTTAAACCTCAAGGAATTTATATTTGGACTCGTGATGCCTTAGGAAAATGGTGGGGATTCTTCTCAATATGGATGCAATGGTTCCATAATATGACTTGGTACCCAGCAATGCTTGCATTTATTGCTAGTACTCTGGTGTATAAAATTAATCCAGATCTAGCTCACAATAAAATTTATCTGGCTACTGTTATCCTGGCTGGATTTTGGGGTTTAACCTTCTTTAATTTCTTCGGGATTAGTACATCAGCGTTGTTCAGTTCGGTCTGTGTTATCATAGGAACTTTGATTCCAGGTGCTATTTTAGTAACTTTGGCTATTTTCTGGATTCTATCTGGTAATCCTATAGCCATTTCCCTTTCATGGGGGGATCTAATTCCTGATATTCACGGTATGTCTTCTTTTGTATTGCTAGCAGGGATGCTTTTAGCCCTATGTGGATTAGAAGCTAATGCTAACCTTGCCTCTGACATGGTCAACCCTAGAAAGAATTACCCGAAAGCCGTGTTTATTGGAGCAATTTGTACATTAGCTATCTTAGTTTTAGGATCTCTTTCGATAGCCATTGTCATTCCAAAAGAAGAAATCAGTTTGGTTTCAGGTCTTGTTAAGGCATTTTCTTTATTCTTTGACAAATATAAGCTTTCTTGGATGACAAGCATTGTTGTAGTTATGACCATCGCAGGATCTTTGGGAGAACTTAACGCGTGGATGTTCGCAGGAACTAAGGGCTTATTCGTCTCCACACAAAATGACTGTCTTCCTAGAATGTTTAAAAAAGTAAACTCAAAGAATGTCCCTACAAACCTCATGTTATTTCAAGCTATTGTAGTCACTGTATTCACCTTGATATTCCTGTGTCTAGACTCAGCAGATTTAGCGTACTGGATCCTTAGTGCTTTAAGTATACAAATGTATTTAGCAATGTACATTTGCCTATTTATTTCAGGTCCTCTCTTACGTATTAAAGAGCCCAAAGCTCAACGGCTCTATTCAGTTCCTGGAAAATTTTTTGGTATCTGCCTACTTTCAATCTCAGGAATACTTTCTTGTGTATTTGCTTTATGGATTAGCTTCTTACCTCCGCAAGAAGTCACGCAATTATCTGGAGCTTGTAAAATAGGCTACTCCGCCTTTTTATTATTAGCCTTCTCAATAAATTGTATGATACCTTTTGGCATCTACTACGCTCATAAAAAATTCATTAAATAAATCTAAAAGGATACACAAAAGCAGTACCTTAAATGCTTTTTTAAGGACTGCCTTTTGTGTTTCTTAATCACAGAAAATCCGTCTTTCCCAAAAGCTTGAGAATAAATTAAGACATCTACTCGGCGAATAAATGTGGGAATAAAACTTCTAAAAAACGATTTGAAGAAATCACGGAGATCAAATCTCTAAAACTCAAACCTAAGTGATTCGCCATAACACTGAGTTCTCGTTCGTTCGCTATTCCTACAGCAAATAAACCTGCAATTATAGGCTCTATTAAAGATTTCCAATAACCTATAGGCATTGCCTTAGTTAGTAATCCTTGGATAAAACTTTGATATTTAGCATGGCTATGGAGCAGTTCTATAAGAAAAAAGGGATTCGCTATTAAACTGCAATAATTTTCCATAATAAACTGATTTAAATCGTATATACCCTTTAGATTCCTGGCTAAAGCAAACTTAAATTTCCAAGAAGAGCATAAAGGTAAATTCAAACAAAAAGTCATTCTCAAATTAAGGTTATCTATCAGTTCACGTAATGAAGGATCATTTTGCATATACTCATCAGAGTTCATACTATTTTGTATGTTATAACATTTTCTAGCAGCTAGAGCATGTATGGATGTGTTTAAAAAATCAGCAAATCTAGTACGTAATTCTGGTTTGGCTCTAGAGAAAATTAGTTGAATGAAATTTCCTTCCTCTAAATAAGCACGGTCCTTCAAAGTAAGAAGTTGAGAGTTATAACCTTCAAGAATTTCTATGCAGGGCTCCCCCAAATATAAACCGTAAAGCCAAAGATTAAACGTTTGTAAAGCTCTAGAAATATAAGTAGTATTATCGTGATTGGCATTCCAAGATTCAACAACATCTATAAACTTCTTAAGGAGGAAATTATTAATCTCTGGTTTCTCAAGAATAAGGACAATAAAATCTACAAAAGAATGCTGCATTAAAAGTTCGCTCCACACTTGCAAACAATAACACAATGAAGTCTCTTGATCTCTAGAACGTAATAAGGGAATAAACAAATCATTGATTTCCCTAATGATGCCCTGTATTAAGTTTCCTGATTCCCTCCTACAATGCATAATAGCATTAGTAAAGGTCTTGGCAAAACTTATAAAAGAAGCCTGTAGCCTTTCTACTCGCTCAGAAATATTGTCTCTATAAGAAGGATTGTTGCGATAAAATGTTCCAGTAATAAATACCTGCTCAGGAGTGCCTACTGATAATGTTTGGATCTCTGTTTCTTGTACTTCCTCTGGAACGGTTAAGTTCAATAATGTTTGTAAAAAAGTTTGTTCATCTTCAGAAAATTCCAGTTCGTTAGAAAGAGCAATCTTGTGAAAGATCCTCTTCTCTGCGTTTAAAATAAAAACAAGAACCAAACCTATCAAACACACTGCTGTAATCGCACTAGAAAAACAGATAAGAGCTATTGAAGAGGTAAGGACATTAGAGCCAACAAGTAAAACACCTAGAATAGCAAGGACAACAGTAATAGAGAAAATGACGACCATAATTACGGCATCTCTAGCAACACACCGCTGGTATGCTTGAGTATCTAAAAGTAGATCTGAGGAATCTTTTTTAGAGTGTAACAGAAGTACTGAAGAAATAAGAACCTTATGAAGTTGATCAACCAATATAGAAGAACTATTAACTGAAGAAACAAAAGTTCAAGAAACCTGTTATTAAGAAGAATATCACCATAGACATAATATCGTTTAATGCCGTGACAATAGGCCCTGAAGCTAAAGCTGGGTCTACCCCTAATTTCACAAAGAAAAACGGGGAAAGAACGCCTAAAGTAGTCGCTGTTAATGATGCTCCTAAAACACCTGCTGCTACAGTAACCCCAAGCTGTAATCCTCCTCCAGAAAAAAGATTCATCCCTATGAATCCCATAAGATAAACAACAATCCCGCAAAGAATTCCTAAAGCTACGCCAGTTAATAAACCAATACTCATCTCTTTAAATATGGTTTCTCTACGTCTTCCGAATGAAAGAGTCCCTGTAGCCATGCTACGCACTAAAATCGTACTACATTGAACACCGACATTCCCAGACATTCCATTAATTAAAGGAATAAAGAAAATAACTAAAGCTAGCAATGATGGGGCTATCTTTTGAAAATAGGCCATCACTGAAGCACTGACTAGTCCAGCACAAAGAGTAACTAATAACCAAGGAGCTCTCAGTAAAAATCTCTGAACAACATGACAACTATGGTACCCTACATCTTCTGTTGTTCCCGCCATGCGAGCTATAGTTTCATCGGCGATATCTTCAATAGCTTCTACAACATCTTCATATGTAATCGCGCCTATTAAAAAGTTCTCTTCGTCAACAACCGGTAAAGCAGCAATTTTATAACGTTCTACTAGATCAACAACTTCTTCTCGAGTTGCATCAGGTAAAACTTTATGCTCTACTTGACTCATAATCTGTTTTAAAGAGATTTCAGGAGGATTAATTATTAGACTTCTATCGGTAACTACACCTTGAAGCTCTCCTTTAAAATCCAAAACAAATACCAGCCGGGTTAAATCTATGCCTGGATTATTTCTAATACAAGCGGAAACATCTTTTACTGTCGTTTCCATCAAAAAAGCAAAAAACTCATTCGTCATGAGCCGCCCTGCTGTATTCCGACCGTGTTTTTGTAAATCACGAATTTTTAACGCCTTTTTAGAATCTATCAATTCTAAAATTCTACGGTATCGTCGATCAGGAATATCATCTAATACCCATACAGCCTCATCTGGAGGCATCTGATCAATCAATGCACATACTTCTATATCAGTCAATTTACGAAAAATAGCCCAACGAGAAGCTGAGTCTGTATTAATAATAAAAGCAACTCGAGATGCTATACATGATAGATTTTTATAAAGAATAGCGCGTGAATCTGGTGGTAAACAAGAAACAGCATAAGCTAAGTCTATAGGATTATATTCACTAACAATCTTGGAAAGATCGTGGGAATGTATATCCGTAGATAAACAAGTAAACGCTTTCTCTAACTTAAAACTTAGCTCATCATCCAAATGGCTAGTTTTTGAATCCATTAAGTTTCCTGAACCAAGAGCTGCGTCTAGTTTCTCTTCGCCTCTGTTTTGTTCGCCCACCATAGTTTACCTCTTTGATTAGCCACAACTTCATGAAACTCGTGCCCCGCTCGCAAATTTGCTAAACACGGATCATTTAACCACCGCGATTCTGTAATTTTAAAACCAAAATCAACAGAGCGCATTACCATGGCCCAAGCCTGACCTATCTCTTTTTTAACAGCATAAAACTTACCCAGAGTGTAATAAGCTTCGCTACACCCTAAGGCAACTGCCTGTTCTAAATATAGCCTAACTAATTCCTCAGATTCCAAACAACGTCGTTTCCAAAATAAAAATAGCCACGCCTCTCCTAATAAGAGTAGTAAGTCCTCTTGATCAGGACATTCATCTATTAACGAATTTAAAATAACTAAAGCCTGTTCAACCAAAGACTCATCTTCTAATAGTTTCCCTTTTCCTAAGAGAGTAGACGCAATAATGATCTTAGCCCTAAAAGACCGTTTATCTTCATCTATACCGGATAATAAAGTATAAGCCTGATCATAATATTCAAGAGACTCTTGAAGATCTGCTAATAAATAACAAGAATGCCCCCACAATTCCAAAATTTCTATTCGATGCGTAAAATCCCAAGCCTTACGATAGTATAGTAAAGATTCTTCTAAATAAATTTCCTTATAAGCAAGATCTGTTGTTGCTTCAGCTAAACATTTTAAAGCTAAGCCTCTATCACTCCAAAATAAAAATACTTCAGGACGCAAAGAACATAACCTCTTCATAATATCAACAGCTTTATGCAACAATCTCACACTTTTTTTTCTTACCCCCCAAGCAAAATATACATCAAAAAGCTTCTGCCACCCGTTGATATTTTCTGCATCCCATTCAATACAAGATTTAAAACAAGATGCAGCAGCTGCAAAACTCGCATCGTCACTAAAATATAAAGCTGAACAAAGCTGTACCACCCCTAACGCTTGAATTAAATGACTATTCCCGGGGAAAGCTCTCATTGCGGCAACTAATCGCGTACGGCTTTCTCTCAATAGATTTGGTTCGTCTAAATACAACCCAAGGACCGCTATTCCCTTGGCAAGAAGAGATGATAAAATAATCGGGTCTGCTCCTTTTTTCTGTGCAGAAGCAAGCTTATCCAACCCCATTTCTATGTGCTTCATGTTGCTATTAAGCCAACCGGAACGAATCAACAATTCCCCCCATAACACCCACAGCTCAGCAATATGAGGATATGCTTGCACTGTTTGATACAATATCCTATTCGCCTGGTAGAAATGCTCTTTTTCATAAGTCAGATCGAATAATCTTACTACTGCTAAAGCATAGTTATAGCGATAGTTCTCATGAGCAGCGCTATCAATATGACGATTAAAGCTAAGAAAAATAGCCTTAGACAAGTGATCTATAGCTTGTTCTATATAGGAAGACTTTCCCAATTCCAGGCCGAAAAATTGCAAACATTCGGCATAATCCGCGTGAGCACTTGCTCGATTTGGAACCAGGCTTAATACCTTAGAAAAACATTGAGAGCTTCGTATAAGAGCTTCTCTTTCTTTGCTTCTACAATATAACGTTAGGTAAGATTTTCCTACAGTTTCATATACATAAGCAGTTGCTAAATAAGAAACTTCTTCGTGTTTTTCTCCGCAACAAAAATGCTCCCAACCTAACCTATCATTCAAATGAGGATGAATCTTGAGTAACTGTTCTAGAACATGAAAATCTTTAAAGACCTGATCAAAGAATTTAGTGTCACCAGTTAAAGAAAATAATTCAAAATTCGCGCACACTTTAGCAGAACACAAAGATAGTCTATCCGAAGAGCTAATGCCTAATTTTTTAAATAAGATATCTATGTATGCTAAAACATCGACCAACATCCGAGAATTTTTCTTATTCACCCCATACTTCATCCCATAGAAAATTACTATTTTTAAGACTACTATATGATCTCGAGAAAGCATCAATAGGCTCTCTGATAAAGATAAATAGCCCTCAGCAATCTCTGAAGAACCTTCAAGGTCTACTAACTCGGAAATAAGGAAATTTATGAATGCCGCTGGACAACCGAATTCGGGGATTATATCGGATTCTCCTTGGAAATTTTTAGAAGAAATGAAAGGTAAGGATGATCCCATCTTGTGACTGCTGTACTATCATATTCTCTCCTCATACAACTTAGAGGACACCATAAAAGATTGAGTTTCTATCCCTAGAGGATACAACTCCAAGTTATACTACTGTTGAAGGTTTTCTGAGACAAAAAGCTTAGAATTTCAAAACTAATATACCTAGATAGTAAACGTAAAAGTGTCCGACAGAAAAACTTTGAGATTAGTTTAACGCATTTAAGTTTTTCATCAAAAATATTTTAGACGGGAGTTTAAAAGAAAACTGACTAGACCAATTTTTTAAACTCTACATTGTTAGCATCTCCCAATTACTCATCATTATTACTTTTTTTCAACTTCAGGAGCAGGAATAACAGCTATTCCTGGATAAATAGGTAGATTCTCTTGATAGTACTGCACCGATGTATGAGCACCTGAAACAATCTGTCCTTGTCTAAATAAAAACATACCAATAGGTTGAAAACATCCCATTAGGTAATAACTGAATTGTCCTAATCCTTGTCGTGTACCTCCTCCTTCAAATTTAAAATTATGTTGAGGAACTGCCAACCACAAGCCACGAGAACGAATCACATCATTATTCCAAGCTCTTTCAACACAACTATAAGCAACTCGCCCTCCTAAAGGATTCAACAAGCCGTAAAAGACTGCCATCATTGAAGCTGTGCCATAAAAAGGAGCCTTCAGAAAGTTAACAAGAGATCTAGCCATTTCTCGAACTATATCCTTGAAAATAAAGCGATCTTCTTCAGAGACATCAGCTTTAGAAAAATATTGTATGACCATTTGCAAAAGTATGTAAAAAGGAATTACTATAAATCTGATCAAATTATAAACTATTTTAATCAAAACAAGAAAAGGAGCTGCTATTAAAGGAAATACAAAGGTTGGGATTCTATAATCTATACCATCTGGATAAAAATATACCAATGCCACTCCAGAACTATTTTTATCCAAAGTTGACAAATCTATATGACTTTCTTGAATTCTTTTGTGAATGCGTTCTTTTTCTTCAGCTTTAGGTTTGCAATATTGACATATTGGCATCGGGGCCCAAATCCTATTCCCAAAAGGTTTGATTACTGATCCTGCAAGAACATCTACTTTATTGCTAATCCTATACAAGACATACATTCCACCTGTGAGTAAAATAGTGGGAATAGCTACAGCTACAACAACCGAAACCCATGTCATGACAAAAGCTTGAATTTGTAAAGTTCCAAGAAGCATAGCTAATAAAACTAAAGTTATCAGCACAGATACAGCAATTACGGCAACACGTGTTTGGTGGTTTACCTGATATCTCTCTAATTCCGAATGCTTGCTAGAGTTTTTGATAATCTTGGACTCAAACACATTTTTCCAATTGGTTTCGTCCGGAAAGTGGTTAGGTCCAACAGGAGCTAATCTTCGGTTAACTGAGGGCAAATTAAAACAAGACATGTTACACTTTAAAAAAAGTTTTATTTTATTTTATTTCAAAGAAAAGAAATTCTCGAATCACTATACTCTCATTACACTTTTATTAAAAATTTTTTAGTGCCAATCATGAGAAAGAAAATCGCGAAATCGAACTACAACCTCTTATTATTAGGAAGTATGTTAGTAGGATTGGTTCTCGCTTCCCTTAATTTCCCCTTGATATTTCAAAGTGCAGAGATTGTATCAGGAATTTTTCTAAAGTTGTTAAAATTTTTAAGTCTTCCTCTAGTGTTTTTTGCTATTGGCTCTACGATCACATCAATTAAAAATTTTCAAATAATGTTGTCCCTGGGCAGCAAAGTTCTCTATTACACGCTTCTTACTACTATTATATCTGCTACGATTGGTTTAGGACTATTTATCATCATCTACCCTGTTATGCCGTTAGAAGAAGCTGCGGGATCTGCTTCAGCCACTTGCTCAACGGGATACCTTAAGGTCTTAGCAAATACCATTCCTGGGAACATTCTTGAGCCATTTTTAGACAATAATGTTATCTCTGCGACATTTTTAGCTGCTTTATTAGGGATTTCCTCTCTCTTCCTCTCTGAAAAAGAAAAAAATTTCACTCAAACACTATTCTCAGCGTTTTTTTCTATTCTTCTCAATATTGCTAAAGGGATACTGAAATTACTTATCCCAGCCACCATGGCTTTTTCCATTCTGTTCTACAAGGAAGTCACTCACAGCCAAGATAACTTGGTGATTTTTAGTAAATATCTCCTTTGTGTAATAGGAGCGAACTTAATTCAGGGGTGTATTGTCCTTCCATGGCTTTTGAAAGCCAATAAGCTTTCACCTATCAAAATAGCTAAAAGCATGTCTCCTGCATTAATTACAGCCTTCTTTTCAAAGTCCTCTGCGTCTACATTACCTTTAACAATGGAATTAGCTGAGGAAGAACTCAAAATCAAACCATCATTATCAAGACTTGCCTTTCCTCTATGTTCTGTAATTAACATGAATGGTTGTGCAGCCTTTATCTTGATTACCGTGCTCTTTGTTGCGATATCCAATGGTGTTAGTTTTTCTATTTTCTCAATGATTGGTTGGATCTTTATTGCGACGCTATGTGCTATTGGAAATGCAGGGGTACCTATGGGATGCTTTTTCCTAGCCTCCTCTCTGATTACTTCAATGCAAATTCCCCTACATTTATTAGGATTAATCCTTCCTTTCTATACCATCTTAGACATGGTTGAAACATCTTTAAATGTCTGGTCTGATTGTTGTGTTGTAAGTATGACAAACAAACACTTTTCAGATAAGTTTATTGAATTAGAGTAAATGTAATGAGCAAACATCGAACCCATTTTTCTTCTAGACTAGGCTTTATTTTCTCCATGATGGGAATAGCCGTTGGTGCTGGCAATATCTGGCGTTTTCCTAGAATTGCAGCACAAAATGGCAATGGTGCCTTTATTTTAATTTGGCTTCTTTTTTTATTTATCTGGTCTATTCCTCTCATTATCATAGAGCTTTCTCTAGGAAAATTAACAAAAAAAGCTCCAATAGGCACTCTAATTAAAACAGCAGGTCCAAAATATGCCTGGTTGGGAGGCTTTATTACTTTAGTAACAACGTGTATTCTAGCTTATTACTCGAATATTGTTGGGTGGGGTCTGAGCTATTTCTACTACTCTATTTCCGGAAAAATTTATGCTGGGAATGACTTTTCTCAATTGTGGGAAATACACTATCAAAGCCTTTCCCCTCTATTCTTTCATTTCCTGTCTCTGTTTTTAGCTTATATGATCATTCGTAAGGGCATTGTACAAGGCATTGAGAAATGCAACAAAATTCTTATCCCCTCGTTCTTTGCTTGCACTCTAGTTCTACTCCTAAGAGCTATTACACTTCCTAACGCCATGCAAGGGATCAAGCAGCTCTTTAGCCTAGATTTTACCTCATTATCTAGCTACAAATTGTGGTTAGAAGCTCTAACCCAAAATGCCTGGGATACAGGGGCTGGTTGGGGATTACTCCTAGTATATTCAGGATTTGCCTCAAAAAAAACTGGTGTGGTCAGCAACGGAGCTCTTACAGCAATATCTAATAACCTCGTTTCCCTAATTATGGGGGTCATTGTATTTGCTACGTGCGCTTCATTGGACACTTTAGGCACAACGCAATTACAACAAGGTGCAGGCTCATCCAGTATAGGCATAGCTTTTGTCTATCTTCCAGAATTGTTTACCCGAGTTCCAGGCTCTGCCTATCTACCTGGTATTTTCAGTTCTATATTCTTCCTGGCTTTTGCTATGGCCGCTCTTTCATCAATGATTTCAATGCTGTTTTTGTTCTCGCAAACACTCTCAGAGTTCGGCGTCAAAAAACACATAGCAGAGTTATCCGCCACAATTATCGCCTTTATTCTTGGTGTGCCATCTTCTTTAAGTCTGGCAGTATTTGCTAACCAAGACACTGTCTGGGGGATAGGATTAATTATCAATGGTCTTATTTTTATCTATGCAGCAATAAATTACGGGCTACCACATTTAAAAAAGAAAATTATTAACGCTGTTCCTGGGGATATACACCTCAATAAATCTTTTGATTATATGATAAAATATTTACTTCCTATCGAGGGGGCTACTTTACTGTGTTGGTATTTTTACGAAGGGCTTTTCCCTGAAGACGGCGATTGGTGGAATCCTATATCTGTTTACAGTCTTTCTAGTTTGATTTTACAATGGTCTATAGGATTAGTTATTTTATGGTCTTTAAATAAAAAACTTTTTAAATGTTTTTCCTTATATAACTTAGACAATTAAAAGCTTATGTCTTGATATATTCTGTTCTTTAAGATATAGTGTTTTAAGTTTTGTTATTTTTCTCAAAGCAGAGTAAGGAAGCATATGTCAACAACACCATTGTCGTCATCCAGTCAATCCCACGATCAAGAAGGTTTAAATAGAGTCTTACTAAGCTTTGACGGAAGAATTAAGGCATTAGATAATCGAGTGAAGAAAATCGAGGAGAGAATTAGCTTTTTAGATAGATCTGCTTCTCAAGCTGTTGCCACAGGAAATAACGTGGCTAGTAATATGGTTCTTTTAAAAGATGAAGTAGACAGTCTAAAAGGATGTTTAAGTACAATCACAGAGCTATTATTCGAATCGCGCGCAGATCGCAAGACGGGATCCTCTCATCCAGAAGATGACGCCACTTACATAATAGGTGCCACGCCTCCCTCCACTTGCTCTAAACTTGCGGCAGTGGCATTAACACTTTTGGCTCTTATTGCTATCACAATGCTTATTATTTGTATCGTTTCTGTTTGCGGAGGCTTCCCTCTATTTATTTCTCTACTTAATATGTATACAGTCGGTGCCTGTATATCTCTACCTATTATCTCATGTGCATCGGTTTCCGTAATGATTCTTTGCACAATATCTATTACTTCTTTACTAAGAAGCAGACCAGCAATCTACATGGTAAACAATTCTCAAATAGAAGCTTGATTATTATAAAAGAATACTTGGGAGAAGTTAGACATTATGACCTCTGTAAGAACCGATTTAAATACAACCGAAACATCGCTAACTCCATTAAGTGCACATGAAATTTTAGCACAGTTATCTACTATTCAGGCGACTATATCAGGTCTACAGCAGCAATGTTCATCGGGATGGCCTCACGTTCCGGGCTCAACTTCTGGAACAGTAGATCAACAAAGCTATCTGATGCGTATTATGCAATCGCATATGGCAAATACTTCTGCAGTCGTTTCTGAACTTAGAACCGAAGTTGCTGCAATCAAGACAAAACTACATGGGTTATCTTCCCCTGCCGGCGTTTGCAGTGGTCCTATGGCTTTATCAGCATTTCTTCTAGCCATCTCTTTAGTTGCTATTATCATTATTGTTTTAGCTTCCTTAGGTCTCGCTGGTGTACTCCCTCAAGTTGCAGCCATTTTAGTTAATACAGCAAACTCTATCTGGGCTATTGTTAGCGCCTCAATAGTTACGGTAATCTGCCTAATTAGTGTGCTTTGCGTTTCATTAATTCGTCATCACAAACCCTTGCCTATTGAAACTAGATTAACAGGGAATTAAAAAAAATAAATTGTATAAAATTTATTATTGTTTAATCATTTGGACTCACCTTGAAATTAATTAATTCCATCAGTTAATATATTATTTTCTTAGGTGGGTTTGCCATGCAAAAAGCCCTTCGTTTGTTACTGAATCTGCATCATGGAGAAGAGAGGAGAGCCCTTCTATTTTTATCTTTAGGGTTAATTTGGGGAATAGGTTGTTACGGTTCACTAGCATTAAGTGAAGGGCTTTTTCTCGAAAATGTAGGGACAGAAGGTCTCCCCGCCATTTATTTAGGCTCATCATCCATTCTATGTCTTCTCTCTTCACTTATTCTTTATAATCTATTCAAAAAAAGAGTTGCTCCAAAGACATTATTTTTACTCCCCATAACCAACATCATTGTATGCAACCTCTATCTTTTTTGTTACGCAGTAACATATAGTCAAATTCCCTCAACACCACTACTGATTTATCGCATGCTCACATGGAGCTCTATAACATTAGCTTATACAAATTTCTGGGGATTTGTAGATCAATTCTTTAATATTCAAGATGCTAAAAGACATTTCAGCATATTCAATGCTATCATATTTTTAGGGGACGCTATTGGTTCCGGCATTGTTAACCGAATTCAATACATCGGGATTGAAAGAATTCTGGTACTCTTTGTTGTGATTCTGTTAAGTTGCTACCCCATTGTGCATTACGTATCTAAATCTCTAAAGGAATTATCCGAAGACCACGATCATTTTCTAGACACTGGTCATCCTCCTTCTGCTTCAAAAGCTTTTAAACTCTGTTTAAAGGATAGCTACACCTTCTATTTACTATGTTTTTATTTCTTAATGCAGCTACTCGCTATCGCAACAGAGTTTAACTACTTAAAAATCTTCGAACATCACTTCGCGGAGGGGGACACATATGAACTTACAGCACATATCACAAAGTGGTCATCTTGGATTTCTTTAACAAACATGTGCTTCGCTCTGTTTGCCTACAGCAGGATTGTAAAGAATATGGGCGTGAACAATATTATCCTTTTTGCCCCTCTATGCTTTACTAGCCTATTTTTCTGTTGGTCACTTAAAACCTCACTTGGAATTGCCACCATCGGTATGGTAGCTCGTGAAGGATTGACTTATGCTTTAGATGATAATAACCTACAATTGCTGATTTATGGGGTTCCTAACAGCATTCGAAATCAGATCAGAATTGCGATAGAGTGCTTTATTGAGCCTGTAGGCATGTTCGTTTGGGCTCTCTTATGTTTTGCTATTTCCTACCAATATACAGTTTGCCTTGTTATATCCCTTATCACAGTCGTCTTAGCTTGTTTATTAAGGTCATACTACGCCAAAGCCATTTTAAGAAACTTATCGTCTCAAGCTATTCATCTGAAAAAAAACATGCTGGAATGGATAAAATCTATGACTTTAAAAGAGAAGAGGCAAACAGAACTGTTGCTACTCACTCATCTAAAGCATCAACATGAAAAACATCAAATCTTTGCTTTCCAACATTTGCTAAATCTTGGTAGTCGTAGTGTCCTCCCTAGTTTATTAGCTCATATGAATAAGCTTAGCTTGCCGAGCAAGCTAAAGACTATGGAAATGCTAAAGAATAGTCTCTGGGCAAGAGATTTTCTTACTCTAGAGCTTCTAAAACGATGGTCAACGACTACACCACACCCTTCAATTGCTGCCGGGATACATCTCTATTTTGCAGAACATGACTTATTAGGCATCTCTGATATTTCCGAAGACCTTTATGATGAACCCGGTGATAAATTATTTGCCGCAATTCTTACAGTTCGCCGACAAGAAATCTGTGGACAATATCGTGATATTGCAGATGCACGTCTTAAAGAACTCCTCACCTCTACAGATTCTCAAGTAGTATCCATTGGACTTTCTATTTTAACCCTAGAAAAAAATCCTGATAATTTCTCTACTTTGGTCGAATTTCTAGACAACACGAATAACGAGATTTTTATTCAAACATGTAAGGCTCTACAAGCATCCGTTAAAACCATACACAAGCCTTATTGTAAGAAATTACTACAAGTACTAAGACACCATCTTCATAACGAGGAAGCCTGTTACTATCTATTGAAAACAATTAGTATTATTTTAGATGCTTCATTAGTTAAAGAATTCCTAATAACCACATCATTATTAAAAAGCACCTCTAGGAAACACGCTGAGTCGATTATTATAGGATTACCTAAAGAAACAGCTACCTCATTCCTTCAGATTCTTTCTGATAATAACATACACAACCGTTGTCGTATTCTTGCTGCCAAAGCACTTTGTAAAATTGATAACAAACTCTTTAAGAAACACGCTTATAAAATCGTAAAATCTAAAGCTTTAAAAGCAATTTTTTATGATTATCATAAAAATTATATTCAAAAATCCTATCCTAAATACAACCTCAGCTTATTAGTTAATACCTTAGAATCAAATTATCAATCTGAAGTGAACTTCATGTTTGAATTTCTCGGTATTTTAGGATCTGTAGAACACTCTGATATACTTATAAGAGCCCTAACAGGAAAAAATAAAAAAGCACAAGCACAAGCACTAGAATCTCTAGAAAAAAATTGCGAGGATTATTTATTTGCTCTACTTGATCCCTTCATTAATAACCCAGGAAAACGTAGTGAAAAATACTATCTAAAATGTGGGGTTATTCCTTTAACATTAAAAGAGTTATTGAATATGATGGAAAATTCTCCTTCATATTTAAGTAAACTTACAGCCAGACAGTTAAAGGAAGAATTAGCAAATTGCGACGCTGATTTTCAACCAGTGCCACCGTATTTGACTTTAGATGAAGAGCATACAAATCACAATAAAGATGACTCTGACAATCTAGTTTCTTTCTTTACTATTTAGCCAGGAGTCTCTTGATGAATTTAATTGACCGCGCCTTCCTTCTAAAGAAAAATCCTATATTTAATTCTTTAGATATGGACATCCTCCTTGCGATTTCAGATAAAACCGAAATCATGATCTTTAAACCCGGAGTAAAAATATTTTCTACAGAAGAACCAAGTTTCAGCTTATACATTATAGTAGAAGGTTACGTCAAAATTACCGATAACAACTCATCCTTATCTGTTACAATTTCATCACAAGAGTGCTTTGGAGAAGAAAGTCTATTCAGCAACAAACCCAGAGAATATAATGCGGAAGCAATAACTCAAGTTCGCACCCTCATTTTAAGTAAGGGGCAATTTCTGAGCATTGTTGAAGAATGCCCTTCGGTAGCTTTATCGCTTCTAGAGCTATATGCTAAGCAAATTACTTTTAGACATCCCATCTCATAAAAGACAATCTAAAATGCCCTCAAGAATGCATTAAGAAAACGTTTATGTAAAGCAAAAATAAAAGAAATGGTGCGCTATTTTAGTGGAAAATTATGCACTAAGGATACAAACGCACCTCAAAAGGAGTAGTCAACTACTAACCCTGACGTGTTTTAATATATGCGAGAACGTCGCCTACAGTACGTAATTTTTCTGCATCTTGTTCTGAAATTTCAAAGTTAAACTTTTCTTCCAAAGTCATAATCAACTCTGTTAAGTCTAAACTATCAGCATTAAGATCTTCAATAAATGAAGAATTCTCATTTACTTCACTTGGATCTACCCCAAGCTGCTCCACAATAATTGACTTTACATCATCTTCTAAACTCATTGCTATATCCTTATGTTTTATCTACACAATTACCTAAAATTTACTAAAAAGAGAAAAACAACCAGTATCACAAAAATCTAATTTTTCAATCTAGATTGTTTGCAACCTATTTAGTATGTCATACCTCCATCAACACTCACTACCTGAGAAGTTATATAAGAAGATAAGGGTGAAGCAAGAAATAGTGCTACGTTAGCAATTTCTTCAGGGAAACCCATTCTCCCCATAGGAACATTTTTTAACCATTCAGTTTTTAAATTATCATTTAATACCCTAGTCATGTCAGTATCAATACACCCGGGAGCTATGCAGTTCACTCTAATGTTTCTTGCAGCAACTTCTTTAGCTAAAGCTCTACTAAACCCTATAATACCAGCTTTGGCAGCTGCGTAATTGGTCTGTCCTGGACTCCCCATTAAACCAACAACTGAACTAATGTTAATTATAGACCCAGAACGAGCTTTAATCATGGGACGAATCACACTAGAACATACATAGTATAGGGAATTTAAATTAGTGTTAATAACAGCAGACCACTCTTCTTCAGACATACGTATTAAAAGATTATCTCGAGTAATCCCCGCATTATTTACTAAAATATCAATATTACCATGTTCTGTAATAAAATTCTGAACGGCATCTTTTACAGATTGACTCTTACTAACATCAACTTTAGCAAAAGTAGCGGGTCTTCCTATTTTCGATAATTCTTGAGCAGCTTGCTTACCACCCTCGTCATTTATTCCCCAAATCTCAACGTCCGCACCTTGCTCTATAAAAAGCTTACTAATAGCAAATCCTATACCTCTAGATCC
Source organism: Chlamydia buteonis (assembly GCF_900634605.1). Lineage (NCBI taxonomy): Bacteria > Pseudomonadati > Chlamydiota > Chlamydiia > Chlamydiales > Chlamydiaceae > Chlamydia > Chlamydia buteonis. The sequence goes on along the minus strand of NZ_CAAAFM010000002.1, from coordinate 221,169 downwards.
CCCTGTAACGATCACTTTCTTTCCCAACAATACACCATTCATATATCTATAGCCCTGATAAAAAATTATTAATGCTTTCTACTGTACCTAAACTTTTAATAGGTTTATTTAATCCTATAGAACGATTCAATCCAGCAAGAACTTTACCCGGACCAAGCTCTAAAAATTCATCAACTTCTAAATCTATTTTAGAACAACTTTGATACCATAACGTGGGGGAAGTCATTTGCTTGATCAAACACTGAAGAATTTCATCATTATTCCTTAGAAAGTTGGCTGTAACATTAGATACAAAAGAGATTTCAGAACTATTCATATTCAAATTATATAAGTAAGGCGCCAACTCATCTTCAGCTAACTGCATCAGTGGGGTATGAAAAGCACCGAATACTTTTAGTAGCATCACCCTTTTGGCTCCTAAATCTGTAAACAATTTAATAGCTTCTTCTATTTTTTCTCTTAGACCAGCAATAACTAGTTGTTTAGGAGCATTGTAATTGGCAACCCAAATCCCATCTCCTAAACTTTCTAAATTCTGCTCAACAATGTCTGCTGTCAATCCCAAAACTGCTGCCATAGCACCAGGACTTTGTTGACAAGCCTGATTCATAAATTGAGCACGTTTACTAATAATATTAAAGCCATCAACTGAAGAAATGCGTCCAGAAGCCACTAGAGCAGTATACTCTCCCAGGCTTAAACCTGTAACCGCTGCAGGGGTTATAGAAGTTCTTGAAGATAAAATTTCAACTACAGCTAAACTATGTAAGTATATTGCTAGTTGGCTATATGCAGTTTCAAGCAACTTCTCTTCAGGCCCATTAAACATAATTGAGGATAAAGAAAATCCTAAAGTTTCATCAGCCAAAGCAAACACTTTTGCTGCTTCTGGATAGTTTTCTACTAAATCTTTACCCATACCAACATATTGACTACCTTGACCTGGAAATAAAAATCCTATTTTTTTCGTCATTTAACTTTCTACCTGTTGTAAAACAACTGCTCCCCAGGATAACCCTCCTCCAAAAGCAACTAGAAGCAAGTATTCTCCAGAATGAATTATATGCGATTGCAATAACTCATCAAGAGCTATGCATACAGAAGAAGCAGCTGTATTTCCATACTTACACAAAGTCTTAAATACTTTACCTTCATCTATTTCAAAACGTTTAGCTATAGCGTCAATAATTCTTTCGTTTGCTTGATGAGGGACCAACCAGTCTATGTCGCTTTCTTCAATTCCAGCGCCAGCAATACAAGTTTTAGCCGCGGACTCCATACGTCTTACTGCGTGTTTAAATACTTCTTTCCCTTCCATAAAAATAAAATGCTTACCCGCTTCTAGAGTCTCTTTGGAAGCAGGAACACGACTCCCCCCAGCAGGTAGACTCAATAGATCGGCTACGCTTCCGTCTGCTCCTAAATTCACATTAGTGATTTCTAAAGCGCCAGGACGACTCTCTCCAATAATACAGGCAGAACCACCATCCCCAAAAAGAACACAGGTATTTCTATCCTTATAATTTACAAAAGAAGAGAGTTTATCTGCTGCGATAAGCAAAACATTATTATACATCCCCGATTCAACATAAGCTTTAGCTACTGATAAACCATATAAATAACCGGTACAAGCAGCCATACAATCAAATGCTGGAACGTCTTTTATTCCCAAATAAGCTTGAGCCAAGGCTGCGCTTGAAGGGAAAATATAATCCGGGGCTGATGTAGAAAAAATAATACATTCTATTTGGTCTTTAGTTAGACCTGCTTTTTGTATCGCTCTTTCAGCAGCTTTAGCCCCCATTATGGATGTATATTCATTAGCTGCCGCGATACGCCTTTCTTTAATTCCGGTTCTTGTTACTATCCATTCATCCGAAGTGTCAACCATCTGTTCGAGATCAGAATTAGATAGAATTTTTTCGGGCAAATAAGAACCTGTAGCCCATATAGATGCCTTTCTTGTTTTTTTCACGCATAACCATAAATAAAGAAAAAAGCTAGTATACTATTCAAAGAGTTTATACCCTAACTTTTATTTTAAGTATTTAAGCCCTTTCTGCCGCCCTGAGATGCAATAAAAAATTATAGATTGCCAAAATGCTAAAGTATCCTGACTATTTATCCAAACTAATCTCTTTTCTTAGAAAACTCCCTGGAATAGGATTTAAAACAGCAGAAAAACTAGCTTTCGAACTATTAGATTGGGATAAGGATCAATTAGAATCTATGGGGAAAGCTTTTTCGGAACTCTCTGCTGCACGCAGTCATTGTCCCACTTGTTTTTGCTTGAAAAGTCACCCAGAAAGTCTTTGCTCATTTTGTCAAAACAATCGAGACACGTCTATATTGTGTATCGTAGCAACTCCTAAAGATGTTTTTGCTTTAGAACGCTCTCAAATTTTCAAAGGTCACTATTATGTCTTAGGAGCCTTATTATCGCCAATAACGGGAAAACATATTGATGCAGGGAGAATGCATTTACTAAAACAACGTATAGAATTTTTAAAACCGAAAGAAATTATTCTAGCTTTAGACGCCACTCTAGAAGGAGATGCTACGGCTCTTTTCTTAAAACAAGAGCTTTCTCATTCCTCTAAATCTATTTCTCGTTTGGCTCTAGGTTTGCCAATAGGATTGTCTTTTGATTATATAGACCCCGGAACACTTGCTAGAGCCTTTTCCGGAAGAAACCCATATTAAACTTGAAATAAAACCTTTGCACTTTTATTTTTTTTGGTTATAAAAACATAAGTATCTCTAGAAGCACTGTTAATGTTTAAGATAGTAAGATCTTGTTAAAAAACATCCTAGTCCTTATTTTTGTGCTTACTTCAATAAACAAGTTTTTCTGCCTAGGGGAAATTCTTTCGAATGTTCATGATGCGAAATAAAGTTATTCTGCGGTGTACCGTTTTGGCGCTAATCCATGCTCCATTAGCTCTAGCAGCTACGGAAACGGTTAAGGAAGGATACACACTAGTTGAATCCATTACGATTACAACTGAAGGTGAAAATTCTTTAAACAAACATCCTCTACCGAAATTAAAAACGAAAAGTGGCTCTTTGTTTTCTCAAGCAGATTTTGATGAAGACCTACGCAATCTATCTAAGGATTACGATAGAGTAGAACCAAAAGTTGATTTTTCTAATGGCAAAACTACTATTTCTTTGCTTCTTGTCGCCAAGCCATGCATTCGAAAAATTTCTATCATAGGGAATGAAGCCATACCCTCTCATAAGATTCTTAAAACTCTACAAATCTACGAAAATGATATATTTGATAGAGAAAAGTTCTTAAAAAATTTTGATGAGCTTAGAGTTTACTACCTTAAACGCGGTTTTTTTGAATCGCAACTCTGTTATGAATTAGATCATAATGAACACAGGGGTTACATTGATATCCTTATCCAGATTCAAGAAGGTCCTTGTGGTAAAATTAAAAAATTAGAAATTTCTGGTCTCAATAGATGTGAAAAAGCTGATGTCAAAGAACTGATTCTGACTAAACAGTATTCAAAAACTACCAGTTGGTTTACGGGAAATGGTCTATATCATCCTGACATTGTTGAACAAGACTCGTTTGCCATCATCAATTACTTACATAATCTAGGCTATGCTGATGCAATAGTTACTCCCAGACGTGAAGTAGACGAATTTGGAAATATCGTACTCTACATGGATGTCGAGAAAGGCCCACTTTATACTTTAGGTCACGTACATATTCAAGGATTTGATGTGCTGCCTAAACGTCTTGTAGAAAAACAATTATCTGCGGGTCCTAATGATATTTACTGCCCCGAAAACATATGGGAAGGCGCACAAAAAATTAAGAATACTTATGCAAAGTATGGTTACATTAACACTAATGTTGACGTAACATTTTCGCCTCATGCGTCACGTCCTGTTTACGACGTAACTTACCAGGTAAGTGAAGGATCTCCTTACAAAGTTGGTTTAATCAAAATTACGGGAAATACTCATACAAAACATGATGTGATTTTACACGAAAGTAGCCTATTCCCAGGGGATACTTTCAACAGATTAAAACTTGAAGATACTGAGCAACGCCTCAGAAATACTGGTTACTTCCAAAGTGTCAGTGTATACACTGCACGTTCTCAATTGGATCCATTAGACAATGCTGAAGAATATCGTGATATCTTCATAGAAGTTAAAGAAACTACAACAGGAAACTTAGGATTATTTTTAGGTTTTAGCTCTTTAGACAATTTATTTGGAGGAATCGAGCTTTCTGAAAGCAATTTTGATCTTTTAGGTGTCGGACATTTGTTCTCTAAAGGTTTTAAATGTCTAAGAGGTGGCGGAGAGTATTTATTCTTAAAAGCAAACTTTGGGGATAAAGTCACCGATTATACTCTTAAATGGACAAAGCCTCACTTTTTAAATACACCGTGGATTCTAGGTGTCGAACTTGATAAGTCTATTAATAGAGCTCTTTCTAAGGATTATTCCGTTGAGACTTATGGTGGAAATGTCAGTACTACGTATATCTTAAATCAACAATTAAAATATGGTATCTATTACCGGGGCACACAAACTAGCTTATATAAGAAGAAACAAGATCAAGCTGGGCCAGATCTTGCTGCTAATAAAGGCTTTATATCCGCTGCCGGTGTAAATTTAAATTACGATTCTGTAAATAACCCTAGAAACCCTACCACAGGTATACGTAGTAGCATAAATTTCGAAGTTTCTGGTCTCGGTGGTGCCTACCACTTTACAAAGCTCTCTTTAAACAGTTCAATTTATCGAAAGCTAACAAAAAAAGTGGTTTTGAAAATCAAAGGAGAAGCTCAATTCCTTAAACCTTTCGGTGATACGACTATAGCAGGCATCCCTATTAGTGAACGCTTTTTCTTGGGTGGAGAAACCACTGTTCGGGGATATAAACCATTTATCATTGGTCCTAAGTTTTCTCCTACAGAACCTCAAGGGGGGTTATCTTCTCTCCTACTTACTGAAGAGTTTCAGTATCCTTTAATTAATCAACCTAACGTGAGTGCTTTTGTCTTCCTAGATTCAGGATTTATTGGACTTAAAGAATATACTATCCGTTTGAAAGATCTTTGTGGAAGCGCTGGCTTGGGTCTACGCTTTGACGTAATGAACAACGTTCCAGTTATGTTAGGATTTGGTTGGCCATTCCGCCCTACAGAAATGTTTGAGGGCGAAAAAATCGATGTTTCACAACGGTTCTTCTTTGCTTTAGGAGGCGTCTTCTAAGTATAGCTGTGAAAGAAAGTAGCAAAGCTCTAAATCTTTGGTTGTCTTCAGAGAGAGCTTTTGCTAATCTAAAGCTCTTCATCTCTTAGATATTATAAAGGTTAATATGAAAAAATCATTAAGCTCTGTAAGCTCTGTTTTTCTAACTTTTCTAACTTTAGTAGGTATGCAGCAAGTTTTTGCTGACGAAAGCTCTAGCAAGGGTGGCTTAGGCGTTGTGAGTTTGAAGCGTTGTTTAGAAGAATCTGCTTTTGGGAAAAAAGAAACAGAAGAGCTAGAAAACATGAAACAACAGTTCTCAAAAAATTCTGAAAAAATGGAAGAAGAACTGTCGTCACTTTATAATAAATTACAAGACGAAGATTATATGGAGAGTCTCTCTACTTCAGCTGCTGAAGAATTAAGAAAAAAGTTTGAGGACCTTTCCGCAGAATATAATGCTTTACAATCGCAATACTACCAAATATTGAACCAAACCAATATGAAAAGAGTTCAAAAACTCATACAAGAAGTAAAAAAGGCTTCTGCAAAAGTAAGGGAAAAAACAGGTTTGTACGCGATCTTGAACGATGAAGTGGTTCTATCCATTGATGCTAGTGCTGATAAAACTGATGAGATTATCAAAATTCTTGATGAATCTTTCAAAAACAACTAAGATACCTCAAGAACCAAGGAGTTTTGTATGCCTCAAGAGCTGGTCTATACTCTTCAACAGTTAGCAGGCTTATTAAAAGTTGAAGTTCAAGGAAATACAGAAACTCCTATTTCTGGTGTTGAAGAGATAAGTGCAGCTAAAGCTCACCATGTAACTTTTCTTGACAATGAAAAATATGCTCGTTTTATAAAGATTACTGAAGCTGGGGCTATTATTTTATCAAAGGCTCAAGCTCAAAAGTACGGTCATTTAAATAAAAATTTTCTTATAGTCTCGGAATTTCCTTCTATAGCTTTTCAAAAATGCATCGAATTATTCATTTCTCCTGTTGAGTCAGGGTTCCCAGGAATTCATCCTACAGCTATTATTCATCCAACAGCATCCATAGGTAAAGATGTTTGTATAGAGCCCTATGCTGTTATATGCCAACACGCATGTATTGGAGATTCTACCTATATTGGAACTGGTAGTGTTATAGGTGCGTATTCTACTCTTGGAGAGCATTGCTTCATACATCCTAGAGTAGTAATTCGTGAACGTGTAGAGATGGGTAAGCGTGTGATCATTCAACCTGGTGCTATTATCGGTTCATGTGGTTTTGGTTACATTACCAATGCTTTTGGCCGGCATAAACATCTCAAGCATTTAGGGAAAGTGATTATCGAAGATGATGTTGAAATAGGAGCAAATACTACCATAGATAGGGGTCGTTTCAAAAATAGCGTCATACGTGAAGGCACCAAAATTGACAATCAAGTGCAAATAGCTCACCATGTGGAAGTTGGGAAACATAGTATGATTGTTGCTCAAGCAGGAATCGCTGGTTCTACAAAAATTGGTAACCATGTGATTATTGGAGGGCAAACAGGAATTACGGGTCACATTTCAATAACAGACCATGTAATTATGATGGCTCAAACAGGAGTTACTAAATCTATAAGCTCTCCTGGTATCTATGGAGGAGCTCCTGCTCGTCCATATCAAGAAATCCATCGTCAAGTTGCTAAAATCCGTAGTCTACCTAAATTAGAAGAACGTTTAGGAATGTTAGAAGAAAAGGTTAAGGGATTATCTGCGCAATCTAAAGAATTACAAATAACCCCTTAATAGAATTATAAATATACAGCCTTAAAGCGTCTTTTTAAGGTGAGAATTTTTATCACGCTTTTATTGACAATTGCTGGGCTTACTTGGCCTGTAGTAATTAATTGAGTTAGTGCTTTAATTCCCTTCTTAAGCTCTCTAAGACTAGAAAAAGTAAAGCACTCGACTCCGTGGTTTAATGCTTTTATCGTATGCTCCACATTCGTCAACATGGAACATCCCATAAATTTCAATCTTGAGAAGTCTACGTCAATAGCTAAACCTCGTATAGTGTTTGCTAAGCTGTAACGTAAAGCTATAGGACTAGGTGTGATTGTTGTAGGAGAAAAATCACAGTGATGTAATTTTCCTTGTATATTACCTGAATATTTTAGTCCCCTGACCAATTCAGAATAGTTGGTCATATCCATACTGACTATTTCTTGAAAGATTAACGAAATCATAACTCCATAATCTTTAAGTAGCTCTCCTAAACCAATTCCTAACTCATACAGATTTTTGCAGTCCATTAAAGATAAATCCCGCTCCAATAAATAAAATTCTAAGCTATGAGGAATAGTACACCCCAAAAGTAAAGGAATTATCTGAGACCTATTGAAATCACGAATATACCTACATTGCTTTTCAAAAGAACCACAAGAAAATAATATTCCTCCTAAACCATAGTTCTGTTCAATCTGTTCAACTGAAGTTACAAAATTTCCCCACTCTATTCCACAAGAGGGAAGATAAAAAAATAATTGAGCTAACTTCTTATCCATGGAAGTAAGTAGAGAAAATAGCTCTTTTGTTTCCTCTAACTCCTCGTTTTTATAGGGCATCCATTGAGTTTTTTTTAAATAGTTACTAGCATTTTCTCTCCCACGTTCAAATTCTTGAGCAGAGGCAACTACCCGTTTAGTTATAGTTAATAATTTTTTCTTGAGTTCATTATCTTTCTTATTGTTGTTGTCACTGGGAGATTTTGGATCTCTCATGACACCATCTACCTGTTCCACATAAAAATGATTCTGACGATTTAGTCTGCTAAAAACGTCCATGTGTCCACAGTCCTTTACTTCTTGGTCAGAAATACACAAATGGGAAGATATTAAAGATTTTTCTTTTTTTAAAAAACTTAATTACTTTTTTGGTCTTGTCTTTTCAAATCCATGACTTTATAATAGAGTGAACTTAATCCTTGACGCAACTCTCGTATCAAGACATGCCCGACGCTTTTCATTACAATATCGCCTCTAAAGAATCTAATGAGGCAACCGTAAAAAACATTATTGATATATACGGCTCCCCTCGTTGTTTAGAACTCTTGAAATACATGTTACTAATTCGTGAGTTTGAAACACGAGGAGAAGAGGCTTATTTGGAAGGTTTAGTTGGTGGTTTTTACCACTCCTATAGTGGTCAAGAAGCGGTTGCTACCGCAGCATTGGCTAATACAGGATTAGATCAATGGTTTTTCTCTTCCTACCGTTGTCACGCTCTTGCCATATTACTGAATATCCCCCTTCGCTCCCTTGCAGCAGAATTACTAGGGAAAGAAACTGGTTGCGCATTAGGTCGAGGCGGGTCTATGCATATGTGTGGTCCGAATTTCCCTGGAGGATTTGGAATCGTAGGAGGTCAAATCCCCCTAGCCGCCGGAGCAGCATTCGCTATCAAATATCGGTGTGAAGATAAGATCTCCCTAGGATTCATTGGAGATGGAGCGGTTGCTCAAGGAGTATTTCACGAAACATTAAATTTTACTGCTCTACACGATCTACCTTTAATGCTTATTATAGAAAATAATGGCTGGGGCATGGGGACTGCCCTCCATCGTGCTATTGCAAAACAACCGATAGGAGAATCCCAAGGGAGTTCTTACGGTATACGCTCATTCACTTTAAACGGTTTTGACCTTTTCAATTGTCTTTTAGGCTTTAAAGAAGCTTATGAGTACATGCAAAAGACGCGACTTCCAGTCATTGTTGAATGCTTATGTTCTCGATTTAGAGGACACTCCATTTCTGATCCCAACCTTTATAGAAGTAAAGAAGAAATGCAATGCCTTATAAAAAAAGATCCTATTGTTTTCGCTAAAAAATGGCTAATCAACTTGGGAGTAATCTCAGAAGAAAGTTTTCAAGCATTACGTCAGGAATGTAAGAATGAGGTTGTAAAAGCTTTTACTGAAGCAAAATCAGATCCAGAACCAACGATTGCTACATTAGAAGAAGGTGTGTATGCCTAAATATGTTACATTAGAAATCCGAGAAGCTATTAGAGAAGCTATTGATGAAGAGATGGCGAGGGATCCTAATGTATGTATACTAGGAGAAGAAGTCGCTGAATATAATGGTGCTTATAAAGTTACAAAAGGCCTTTTAAATAAGTGGTCGTCATCAAGAGTTATTGATACACCAATTAGTGAAGCGGCATTCACCGGAATAGGGATTGGAGCGGCATTAACTGGTCTGCGTCCAATTATAGAATTTATGAGTTGGAATTTTTCTTTAGTAGCTGCAGATCAGATTATTTCACACGCTGCAAAAATGCATTATATGACTGGGGGAATGTTTTCAGTTCCGATAGTATTTCGTGGTCCTAATGGGGCTGCAGCACAAGTATCTTGTCAGCACTCTCATTGTGTTGAGACACTATATGCGAATATCCCTGGTTTGATTGTTATTTCTCCATCGAATTCTTATGACGCTAAAGGACTATTAAAATCTGCTATTAGAAATGATAATCCTGTTCTCTTCTTAGAAAATGAGTTGGAGTATAATCTCAAATGCGAAGTCCCAGTCGAAGAATACTTAGTCCCTATTGGGAAGTCTCGGGTTGTAGAAGAGGGAAAAGATTTAACAATTATCACCTACGGTAGAATGGTTTCTATTGTAAAACAAGCTGTAAAAGTTGCGAAACAGCGTTACGGTCTTTCTATAGAAATTCTTGATCTACGCACAATTAAGCCACTAGATATCTCTGGAATATTTTCTTCAGTAAAGAAAACAGGAAATTGTATAGTTGTAGAAGAGGGTCATTACTTTGCAGGGATCTCTGCGGAAATCATTACTGAAATTACAGAACATGTTTTTGATTACCTAGATAGTCCTCCTTTAAGAGTGTGCCAAAGAGAAACTCCTATGCCGTACAACAAGATATTAGAGCAAGCAACTCTGCCCAATGCGAATCGTATTTTAGACACTATCGAAAAAATCATGAGGTAAATTTGTGATTTCTCTATTAAAAATGCCAAAACTTTCTCCAACCATGGAAGTAGGAACAATCGTAAAATGGCATAAGAACAATGGCGATAAGATAGAGTTTGGTGATGTTCTCTTAGAAGTATCAACAGATAAGGCTGTACTAGAACACACGGCAACTGAAGAGGGCTGGTTCCGGGACTGTCTTGTTAAAGAGGGAACAAAAGTAGAAATAGGCACGCCTATAGCTGTCGTATCTTCTGAAAAGGATGAGTGTTTTAACTTAGATACTATCCTTCCTAAAACTCCTGAGACAGAACTTTCTATAGAAAATGTTCAACTAGTGGAAGAAGAAGTAACGAAAGTACAACCATACGTTGCCCCGACGCAGCTAGCCTTTCGATTTAAACCTGAACCTCCTCTTTCTAAACCTTTATCTTTAAAAGTAGACTCTTCAAAGTCACCCGTTTCTCCCCTAGCTAAACGTGTAGCGAAGGAAAAAAACCTTGATATTTCTGGAATCAAAGGTAGTGGTCCTGGCGGACGTATTGTTGAAAAAGACCTTGATAAAGCTCCTACCAAAGGTATTGCAGGTTTTGGTTACCCAGAATCTCCTGATGTGCATCCTGGATCATATCACGAAGAAACTCTTTCTCCTATTCGAGATATCATTGCACAGAGGCTACAAGCTGCGAAAGCCTCTATTCCTCATTTTTATGTAACACAAAAAGTTTATGCTTCGCCGTTACTCTCCTTACTTAAAGAACTACAAATCCAAGGAATTAAGCTGTCTATTAATGACTGTATTGTTCGTGCTTGCGCCTTAGCTTTAAAAGAATTTCCTGAAGTAAATTCAGGTTTCAATAGCGTCGATAATAAAATTGTACGTTTTGAAACTATAGATATTTCGATAGCTGTGGCTATTTCTGATGGAGTGATCACTCCTATTGTACGCTGTGCTGACCGCAAGAACATAGGTATGATTTCTGCCGAGATTAAACACTTAGCTTCTAAAGCTAAATCTCAATCTTTAAAAGAGGAAGAGTATAAAGGCGGGTCTTTCTGTGTTTCCAATTTAGGCATGACGGGAATTACAGCGTTCACAGCAATTATCAATCCCCCTCAAGCAGCTATTCTTGCTGTAGGTAGTGTTCAGGAAGAACCTATAGTTATCAATGGAGAAATTATAGTTGGGTCTACATGTATATTCACATTATCTATAGATCACCGTGTAATTGACGGATATCCTGCAGCAATGTTTATGAAGCGATTGCAGAAAATTTTAGAAGCTCCTTCTGTCCTTTTATTAAATTAAAAGTTTCGCGTTTTTCGACAACAAAAAGCGTTGCTAATAAAAGTCATTCATTTTTGAGTAGCAACGCTTTTTTCTTAAGATTTATGATTAATAGGAACATCCCATATATCTCTGGCATAGTCAGCAATAGCTCTATCACTAGAGAAAAAGCCCATACCGCCTACGTTATATATCGATTTCTTTACCCATTCTTCTGTGTGTTGGAATAAGGTAGCCGCAGATTCATGAACTTTAATGTACGATTCTAAATCTGCTAAAACAAAGAATGGGTCACCTTCATATAATAATCTATGTACTATGGGCTTGAATAGGTCTTTGTCTGAAGTGTTGAAAAATCCTTGATCTAGTAATTTTAACACATGAGCAATCTTGGGATTGTTATTACATATAGCCTGTGGGTAATACTCTCGCCTTATTTTGGCTATTTCTTCCTCTAACAAACCGAAAATGAACATATTGTCCCTACCAATATATTCCGACATTTCTATGTTTGCTCCATCCATGGTTCCTATTGTTAGGGAACCGTTTAAAGCAAATTTCATATTTCCCGTTCCGGAAGCTTCCATACCTGCTGTAGAGATCTGCTCAGAGATATCAGAAGCAGGCATAATCATCTCAGACATCGTCACTCGATAATTTGGAAGGAAGAGAACTTTTAAGACTTCATTCACCTGAGGATCGTTATTTACACAATCGGCGACGCTATTGATAAGTTTAATGACTAACTTAGCAAAAGCATATCCTGGAGCCGCTTTTCCAGCAAAAATTACTGTTGTTGGGACTATACTCGAAGATACATTCTCCTTAAGATCATTATAAAGATAAATAACCCTAAGAATATTCATTAACTGCCGTTTATATTCATGAATACGCTTTACATGAAAATCAAACATAGAGGAGGGATCTATATTCTCTCCGATTTCTTTTTTAAGTTTTAATGCAAAATCCTGCTTATTATTAAGCTTAATTTTATGCCACTGTTCTCGAAAACTCGCGTCATCAGCAAAGGGTATCACCTTGTGAATTTGAGAGAGATCCGTAATATGAGCACTCCCTATCGTTTGATCTAATAATGCATTCAAGCGAGGATTACATAAGGCGAGCCAACGTCTTGGAGTAATCCCATTAGTTACGTTAATAAATTTATCAGGGAAAAACTCTACGAAATCTTTAAATAATGTTGTTTTTATAAGATGAGAGTGAAAAGCAGAGACACCATTAACTTTAGACGAACCCACAACAGCTAAACTTGCCATATTGACATGTTTATCACTACCTTCCTCAATAATAGACAATGCTCGACGCTTATCGTTATCTCCAGGAAATCTCTGAGAAACCTTCTCCAACCATCGAGAATTAATCTCATAAATAATCTCTAAATGTCTAGGCAATAGCCTTGAAAAGAGATCTATAGACCAACGCTCTAATGCTTCAGGTAATATCGTATGATTTGTATAATTGAATATGCGGGTGGTCATATCCCAAGCGGTATCCCAGGGGAGTTCTTCCCTATCAACCAAGATATGCATCATTTCAGCTATTCCTAATGCAGGATGGGTATCATTAAGCTGCACAGCTACTTTATTAGGGAGATTATCCAAAGAAATATGTATTTTCGTATATCTACGAAGAATATCTTGGATTGTTGCAGAAACTAAAAAGTACTCTTGCTTTAACCGCAGCTCTTGCCCCTCAGAAATAGAATCATTAGGGTATAATACTCTGGAAATGTTCTCTACTAATGCAATATCTTCTATGGCGCGAATATAATTCCCATGATTAAAGTAATTAAACTCAAATCCATGTGGAGATTGTGCTTGCCACAAACGCAAGGTATTTACAGTATCTATACCGTATCCTGGGATAGGTACATCATAAGCCATGGCTAGTACTTCTTGAGTGTCTACAAGATCAGCAACTTCTTTTCCTCGAGCATCCGTATAATGAATTACTCTACCGTAAAAGCGAACAGGATAGAGATATTCTCCCCTACATATTTCCCAAGGGTTACCGTAACGCAACCATTCATCAGGGGCTTCTACTTGATAACCATTTACAATTTTCTGATCAAAGATACCATAATCGTAGCGGATACCATATCCATAAGCAGGAATTCCCAAGGTTGCCATGGAATCTAAATAACACGCTGCAAGTCGTCCTAATCCACCATTCCCTAATCCTGCATCTGCTTCCATTTGTATTAAAGTATCGAAATCATAATTCAATGCTTCTAATGCATTGCGAACAAGATCTAGCATTCCTAAATTCAGAAGATTGCTTTTTAAACTTCTACCAAGTAGAAATTCCATAGAAATATAGTAAACACGCTTAACATCTTGTTCGTAGTAACTATTCTGAGTTGTTAGCCAACCTTTAGCTAACCACTCCATTACAGTCTTTGAAACTGCTGTAAATATATCTCTTGCTGAAGCAGATTCTGGAGATTGTACTACCCCAAAATACAGACGATTTAAAATCGCCTGCTTCATCGTTTCTACATTTACCAAATTCTTATCAAAATTCATAAGTCTCCGAATCAAGGAATAAGCAGGAAGTGATTTTTGTATTTCCATAAGAGAAATCAAAAAAAAAAGAAAGAACTTAGAAGGAAGATATCTTGAAACAAAAGGAGTATGAAACAAATCTCTATAAAAAATTAAAATCGGAATCAAAACATGGAAAATATTCTGAGAGTAAAAATCAGAGATCCTAATTAGGCGTATTCAAATTGATCTGAAAATAGTAAACTGCTAAACATGTCTTATATTTTTGATAATTAAGCAACTTATGACCTCAGCACATGCATTTGGAGCGTTCTCTGGACGAGCAAATAGAAATGTCTTTACTCTGAGCGATTTTAAGAGCTCCGATTCTACAAGGTATCAAAGACCCAGAACCTCTCAAGACCCAGTAAGCATAACTCGCCCCCATATTGATAGGCATCCTAAATGCCACATGATTCAGCATACAGCTCTTTGGGTAACTTTAGGAGTAGTCTCTTTATTTTCGATTAGCTTGTTATTAACAAGTGGCTATTGCGCAACGCCTACAATTTTAGTAGCGCTCATTGTACAGATTATTTTGACAATAGTTTCTATAGCATGTTTGATTATCAAGTACACTCTGCGGAAAAAGTTAGTTTAGGCTAGCAAGGGATTTCTTCTTCGGGGAAGAACTCAAGACTTTTATACGCTGAAGTTAAATACTTCATTAAGTCTTGCGTAGCAATACTAATGTCGTGCCCCCCTTCTTCTACTTTTTGAGAAATAGCACGTATTGATGAAATGACTGTTGAATGATCTCTAGAAAATACATCCCCTATCCTTACATAAGATAAAGACAATTTCTGCCGACATAAATACATAGCGACCTGTCTAGGCAATACATACTCTCGAGATTGTGAACGCCCTAAAATACTCTCTGGAGACACTCCATAATACTTAGCAACAGCGCGCACAATTCCCGAAGGAGTTAAACGCACACTTTCCGCAGCCTCTAATACATCGTGTAAGAGAGATTGTATATCATCTTCATAGAGCAGCTGCTGAGCCAATTTCTTATAAGCAACACGTTTTGAAAGCAGAGTTAACGCATGCAATAACGTTTTCATATTTGAAGATAATGCATGAATTAAGAAGTCCAAAGCTGAGTCTTCTATGCGGATAGATAATTGCTCTGTTTGTCGCATAAGAAAACTTCTTAATCCCTCTTTCGTTAAAGGATGAATAGGAACAGCTACTCCCCATTCAAAACGACTAATTAAGCGTTCTTCCATTGCTTTTAAGTCTGCAGGAGCATACGCCGATGAGATAACAATCAACTTACCTTCTGTTTGCAAGGAATTAAAAGTATGGAAAAACTCTTCCTGCGTAGCTCCTTTACCTGAGAATACTTCTATGTCCTCTATAAATAAAGCATCGACATTACGGTAAAAAGAACGAAATCTCTGCATTTCTCCAGAACGTATTGCTGAAACTAAATGTTCAGTAAATAAATCTGAAGCAACGTAAAGAATCTTACCCCCGGATTCCCGGAGAACATTTACAGCAGCTTGCATTAAATGGGTTTTCCCAGACCCCTCTGGTCCAAAAAGATAAATGGGGTTAAAAGGGAAGCCTGTAGCATCTTCTGAAGGTTTTGTAAACTCCTGTAAAATACGAAACGGTAAGTCATTTTCAGGAGTCACAAGAAAATTAGCGAAAGTCATCTCAGGATTGACATTGCCATACTGCATAGTAAAGTAGGCAGTTTTTTCCTGCTGCATCTGCTTTTCTTTATAGAAGGGAGTAGTTTTATCAAGGGAAGTAACGTGAACACGAATTAATTTCCCGTTATTATTAACTAAACTTGTTTTTACTTTGTGGCGTATATGCTCCTCAAACCAAGTCACTTGAAAAGAGTCTTTAGCTTCAAGATACAAATTACACGCATCAAAGCATAGGACTTTTAACGACCTTAACCATTTGTCTACAGTACTCGTACCGATTTCTTTTTCTTGTAGCAAAAGAAAGTCTTCCCACGCCCGCATAAAACTATCTCATCTAAATAGTTTTCTTATATTTTTTTTAGTATAAAAAAGCTTTTTTTTCAGTTGTTACCTTTGTTTTTTCTTATTAACAGTGATCTCATTTTTAAGATGCTGCCTGTCCAAAATCTTATTAGTAACCCACTGCTGAATCAATCCAAGAAGCATAGAGGAAAACCAATAAATATTTAAACCTGAAGGGAAATTATAAAACATGAAGGTAAACAAAAGAGCCATCATAGTCCCCATTGCTTCCTGTTGTTTTTGTTGATCTGTAACAGGTCCTTTTTTCTTCAAAGCTGAAAGCTTTTGCTGAATGAACATTACAATCCCCAACAGGATAGGAAGAAGATGAAATTCATTGCCAATAAACCAAACTGGTGTAGTCCAAGAGAATAAAACATCTGGAGCCGTCAAATTATCAATCCATCCTGGAATGAAAGAGGCACCACGAAGAAGGAACGAGGATTTTAATAAATCAAACATAGCTATAAGAAAAGGCAATTGAATCAATAAAGGCAAACAGCCTGTTATAGGATTCACCTTATTTGTCTTATATAAAGCCATCACTTCCATTTGTGCTCGCTTAGGCTCTTTCTTATACTTTTGCTGAATTTCCTGGATATAAGGAGACAGCTTTTGCATACGTCTCATAGAACGTATAGACCAAGCATTTAAAGGATATAATAATAATTTTAAAAACACTGTAAGCAGAATAATAGACCCCCCCCAAGAGCCCGTTATCATTTTGAAAAACTTCATAATGATAAAAAGTAAAGCTGCAAAAGGCTCGGTAATAAAAGCGAATAATCCTCGGAAAGTTATACAATCAAGATACTGGGGGTTTTCACCTTTAGGATTTGTATATGCCCGATCTAAAGCTCTTAAAGTAGGTTCTGCTAAAGGTCCGGCGTAAACAAGAAAACGATAAGTTCCTTCTTCTTTGGGTAAAGGAAGCAAGGTTTCATATCCCGGGTATTTAGAAGCAGGATATGCTTGATTTTTAGGATATAGCAGGGATAAACGTGTAGGAACAGAATTTCCAGAAACATATGCAGCAGCATATCCAGCAGGTATATCTGTGAGTGGGGATAAAATAATACCGAAATATCCATTAGAATTGAGTATCCATTGAGGATATATTCCACTACGCAAAGATAATGGATCTTTAGACTTAGGTAGTTTCACCTTATCCAACTGCCCTTTATTCTTCTTAATCACGCGGTATTTAATAGCAGGACTAAATGTATTGGACATAATTTCAACTTCGGGAACACCCGAAGTTATCCATATATCGTCACTAGAACGATTTAAACCAACAGCAACCTCAAAAGCATAAGGTTGTTGCTCAGGCAATTTATAAGTTTTCTTAATAGAGCCATCGTTGCTCTCTAATTCCAATACATTACTATTGAAGACAGAAACTCGATATCCAGAAGTTACTGGGTTGACAAGGTCTCTACCCGAAACAATATTTAAAGCATGATAACTAGCAGGCGTGCGTTTCTTCGAGTCGGAAAGAATCCCCCTACGCAATAAGGGATAATATCCTCCTATAGTATTAGAGACTGTTTGGTTATTTGATCCTACAGAAGGCAAACCAGGAAAAGAAGCCTCACTAGGAACTTGAGATTTCAAATCTCTATCAAAACCAATTTCATTAACTATACTCTTACTATCCTCTGAAGAGAAAGGAAGGTTAATGCCTTCTATAGCACCACTCTCTTGAGAAATAACTAGCTGCATATATTCATTAGACAGAACAAAATATTGCCCAGAATTCGTGTCTGTATTTGTTTCACGAGAATTGCTAAAAATAGAAGCTTGAGTAATTGGAAGATCTAAAGATTCTAATCTTTCTTCTTTAGAATTATAAATACCTAAAGGTAGGTATTCATTACCTGACCTCCAGAACACTAAAGAAGTTCCGTAAACTTGACTATCTTTGTTATAGACCTTACCTTCATCCTGCTTGTATTGACCTAAGAAAACTATAGGTTCTTGATTATTACGAAACTCAACGACTAAAACAGGAAGAGCTTCGCTGGTTACAGGGAGAAATACCTTTCCCGTATTTGAAGGCACTGTTGATTCACCTGTCTCACCATACAAAGCAACGTGAATATTATCACAAGCTGTTGTCTCTTCTATAAAATCCCAACGAGATCCAGAAGAATAAACTGCACTTGCTGAATTCCCTTGATTCAATAGGAGTAGCCTATTTCCAACACGCACTGCATAATGATTCTTATTTACTTCTTCATCTAGGCATGTTGTCCAGGGAGAAACACCTAGTCCCATAGACTTTGTTGCTGCAAGCACTTGTTCTGAAATTGTTTTTTGTTTCTCTGTAAGAGCTTTGCAAGAGCGAAAATCATTATAACCAAAAAAGATTTGGCATCCAACAAAAGCCATGCCAACTAAAGAAACAAACAACAATGAACGTTTATTCATCTGTTAAACTCTGAAAAATTAAACTAAAAAGCTAAAATACCATAGTATCTATTTATCTCCCATAAGAGATTCCTAAAATACGTATGAAATTCTTTCTATTTTGCTGATGAAATCGAAGTCTTATCTTTCTTATTTTTAAGAAAACATACTACTCCTAAAGATAGACCGAGTACAAACAAAGGCAAGGACAGTATTTGGCCCATTGTTAACCAACTATCAGGCCCTATAACTTTACCCTGGTGGCTTTTAAAAAACTCAGCAACAAAACGAATTAAAGATATACCTATTAATCCCAAGGAGGTGGCCCATCCAGAGCCTAAACGAAAATAACGTTTATAACTTAAGAAGAACAGAATTGTAGAAAGCAATAAATAACTAACTCCTTCATACAACTGTACTGGATGCGTAGGAACACCCAACATGCCTTGAGTAGGAGATGAAAAAATAATCCCCCAAGGAAGATTGGTCGGTGTTCCTATAATTTCTTGGTTCATAAAATTTCCAATACGAATCATAAAAGCTGCACATCCGAATACAGACGCACAAAGATCACAAAGAAACAAAAAGGTTAATATGGGAAGTTTTTTTCTATATATCCAAGAGAATATGATTACCCATAGAATTAAGCCTACCATACCTCCGTGACTTGCTAGTCCCCCATTCCACACTTTGAAAATCTCTTGAGGATTTTTGAGATAAAAATTGCCTCCATAAAATAAAATATAAGCTATACGTGATCCAGGAATGATAAATAACAGAGAATATAAAGCGAAGTTCTCCAAAGCTACACGAAGTTGTCCCTTAGAAAATCTTGCTTCATCTTCTTCAGTATAGGAAGATAGCGCGAGATAAATACCCAAGATAGAGGTAAGCAAAATCCCCACAGAAAAACATAGACCATACCAAGACACTCGGAGAGGCCAGCTTTCTGAATTCCATAAAAATTTTGAATGATTCCAGTATATCGCTGATAAGAAGATTCGCATTATTCAATCCAAAAATAGAAAAAAAATATAAAATCGGTATAGAATGGTTAAATTGCAACAAGCAAAAGCATATGACTAGTAATAAAAATCACCTACTTATTTGTCTCCCTGGGATACTCTGGTTATCAGGAGGAATTAAATTGCTTTTAAAAGCCTCCACGATTGTTTACCAACCAGATTTGTCTTTCAAAATCCTTATCCTACTAGCTATGGGGGCGTGGTTTGTTGCATCTTTAAAATACCGATTTTTATTATTAAAATCTGTATCCTCTCAAAACGACCTGTCTAACCAATTACTCTTGGGAAGCATTTCAAAAAAAGTTTACTTAAGAAAGTCGTTTTTTTCTAAACGCTTTTTAGTCATGGCTACAATGATTGTTGTATCTCTATTACTACGTAGATGTATTGATAATCCGGCCATTTTATTCTTCATTCGTTCGACTATAGGGTATGCTCTTATAAAAACAGCTCTGACCTACTTCGCTAAATCCCCAAAAAACCAATTAGAAAGCCTTTAACTATAGATTTCCATTATGCAAATTACACATATAGGAACTGATATTATTGAAATTTCCCGAATTCGGAAAGCGATAAAAACACATAATCAAAGAATGCTTAATAAAATCTTCACAAAAAAGGAACAGGTGTATTGTTTAAGACTAATAGATCCTTGCCCTTCTTTAGCAGCTAGGTTTGCAGGGAAAGAAGCTGTAGCTAAAGCCCTAGGATCTGGAATAGGAAAGATTGTTGGTTGGAAAGATATAGAGATCCTTAAAATATCAAAACACCCCGAAGTCTTTTTACCAGAAAGAGTGTATCAAAAATTAGGAATCTCCAAAGTCTTATTATCAATCAGCCATAGTCGTGAGTACGCCACAGCTATGGCAATAGCTTTAATTTAAGAAACGTTCGGCTTCTAAAGCAGCCATACACCCACTTCCCGCAGCCGTGATTGCTTGTCTATAATGTTTATCCTGAACATCCCCCGCAGCAAATACTCCTGGAATAGAGGTTCTGCAAGTACCCGGTTCAGTAATAATGTATCCATATTCGTCTAAAGCTAGCTGGCCACTTAAAAAATCAGTATTCGGCTTATGTCCTATGGCAAAAAATACGCCTCCTGCATCACGAGAAGAAATCTCTTTAGAAACATTGTTTAAAATATCAACAGAACGAACAAAGGTATCTCCGGAAATTTTTACTATTTCACTATTCCAAAGGAAAGAGATCTTTTCATTAGACTCCGCCTTTTTTACCATCGCTTTAGAAGCTCTTAACGTGTCCCTTCTATGTACCACAAAAACACGCCTTCCATACCGAGTCAGAAAAATTGCTTCTTCTAAGGCAGAATCTCCACCACCAATAACATACAAGTCTTTATTTTTAAAAATAGGAGAGGCTCCGTCACACACGGCACAAGCTGTAACACCTTTTTGCCAGAATTCGTTGTCAGATGCTCCGGGAATTTCTAACCGCTTTGCAGAAGCTCCCGTTGCTATAATACACGTGTCACAGGTATATTTTTCTTCATTGGACATTACTACAAAAGGACGTATAGTGAAATCCACTGAAGTAACATCTTTTGGAAGAATTTGAGCTCCAAAACGACTAGACTGGGATTTCATATTATCCATTAATTTTGGACCTAGTATGCCTTCAGGGAATCCAGGGAAATTTTCTACTTCAGTAGTAGTCATTAATTGACCACCGGAAACACCGGAAAAAAAGCCCTCGAATAAAATAGGACTTAAAAGTGCTCTTGAAGCATAAATCGCTGCAGTATAACCTGCAGGGCCAGAGCCAACAATAATTACTTTAGCGTGAGTCATTTATTTTTACCCTACCGAATAATTTTAGAAATAAATCTAAAACAAATAAAAAATTTTAAAGCAACAAATTAGAATAAAAAAACTGCTGCAAGGGAGATCTTGCCTTTTTTAAGGTTTATATTTACACTATCTTTTTTGACTTTGTAGTTTTTAGGAGAATAACATTAAATGCCAAAACAATCCGAATACACTTGGGGATCCAAAAAAATTCTTGATACTATAGATTGCCTCTCGGAAGACGTTGTTGAATTCAAAGATCTTCTCTGCTCAACACATGGAATTACTTCAAGCGATGAGGAACCTACCAGTGAGATACAACCTGGCGCCATCCTAAAAGGTACTGTAGTTGATATCAATAAGGACTTCGTAGTCGTTGACGTTGGTTTGAAATCCGAAGGGGTCATTCCAATGTCAGAATTCATAGAATCCTCTGAAGGCTTAGTTCTTGGTGCTGAAGTAGAGGTATACTTAGACCAAACTGAAGATGAAGAAGGAAAGGTTGTTTTATCCAGAGAAAAAGCTACTCGCCAAAGACAATGGGAACACATTTTAGCTCACTGTGAAGAAGGTTCTATTGTCAAGGGACAAATTATACGCAAAGTCAAAGGTGGTCTCATTGTTGATATTGGGATGGAAGCTTTCTTGCCCGGTTCTCAAATTGACAATAAGAAAATTAAGAACTTAGATGATTATGTAGGCAAAGTCTGCGAATTCAAAATCTTGAAAATCAACATTGATAGAAGAAATGTTGTTGTTTCAAGAAGAGAACTCTTAGAAGCTGAACGAATTTCTAAAAAAGCAGAACTTATTGAACAAATCACTATTGGCGAACGCCGTAAAGGTATCGTTAAAAACATTACAGATTTTGGTGTATTCTTAGATCTAGATGGCATCGATGGTCTCCTCCATATTACAGATATGACATGGAAACGCATTCGTCATCCATCCGAAATGGTAGAACTCAATCAAGAACTCGAAGTTGTGATTCTTAGCGTTGATAAAGAAAAAGGTCGCGTTGCCCTTGGTCTTAAACAAAAAGAACACAATCCGTGGGAAGATATCGAGAAGAAATATCCTCCAGGGAAACGTATTACTGGTAAAATTGTTAAACTTCTCCCCTACGGAGCCTTTATCGAAATTGAAGAAGGTATTGAAGGATTAATTCACGTCTCTGAAATGTCTTGGGTTAAAAATGTTGTTGATCCTAGTGAAGTAGTCAACAAAGGTGATGAAGTTGAAGCTATCGTTTTATCCATTCAAAAAGAAGAAGGTAAAATTTCTTTAGGTCTAAAACAAACAGAACACAATCCGTGGGATAACATCGAAGAGAAATATCCTATTGGTTTACACGTACGTGCAGAAATTAAAAATCTTACAAATTACGGCGCCTTTGTTGAACTGGAGCCGGGTATTGAAGGTTTAATTCATATCTCTGACATGAGTTGGATTAAAAAGGTATCCCACCCTTCAGAACTCTTCAAAAAAGGTAGTATTGTTGAAGCTGTTATTCTCTCAGTAGATAAAGAAAGCAAAAAAATCACTCTAGGAGTCAAACAGTTAAGTTCAAATCCTTGGAATGAAATTGAAGAAATGTTCCCCACAGGAAGCGTTATTTCTGGAGTTGTAACTAAAATTACAGCATTCGGAGCATTTGTAGAACTACAAAATGGTATAGAAGGTCTGATTCACGTTTCAGAGCTCTCTGAAAAGCCTTTTTCAAAAATTGAAGATATTATCTCAATAGGCGATTCAGTATCTGCAAAAGTTATCAAACTGGATCCTGATCATAAAAAGGTATCTCTTTCTGTGAAAGAATACTTAGCTGATAAACAGTACGATCAAACAGATACAGATATAGATGATTTGGACTTAGAAGATTTAGTTAGTTCAGATAAAAAGAAAAAAGGGAAATAATATTACTTAAAAGGTTGAGCTTATGTTGTATAACATAAGCTTGCCTTGGTTTAGCACTCTGTCTGTTTCCTTACTTATAAGAGGAGTATAATGAATAAAGATCTTGTAGCTATTTTTGACTACATGGAGAAGGAAAAAGGAATTCAACGCCCTGTTATCATAGGAGCTATTGAATCGGCCTTAAAAATTGCAGCGAAAAAAACACTAAGAGATGATGCTAACGTTTCTGTAAATATTAATCCTAAAACTGGTGATATAGAAGTTTTCTGTGAAAAAGAAATCGTAGAAGTATGTGAGAATCCCAGTAAAGAGATTCCTTTAGACAAAGCTAGAGAATACGATCCTGAATGCGAAATTGGGCAGTACATGGACGTTCCCTTTGTTTCTGAGCATTTTGGAAGAATTGCTGCTCACGCCGCCCGACAAATTATCGGTCAGAAACTACGCCATGCAGAAAGAGATGTTATCTACGAAGAGTATCGACATAGGGTCAATGAAATTCTTTCTGGGGTCGTCAAGCGATTTGCGAAAGGATCAAACTTAATCATAGATTTAGGGAAGGTTGAAGGTCTCCTACCAGCTCGTTGTTATCCTAAAACAGAAAAGCATAAAGTTGGTGATAAGATTTATGCTCTGTTATACGAGGTGCAGGAATCAGAAAATGGGGGTGCTGAAGTTATCCTGAGCCGTAGCCATCCTGAATTTGTTAAGCAACTTTTCTTGCAAGAAGTTCCAGAATTAGAAGAAGGCTCTGTAGAAATTGTTAAAATTGCTCGTGAAGCAGGCTACAGAACTAAAATAGCTGTAAGTTCATCCGATCCAAAAACAGATCCTGTGGGCGCTTTTGTTGGAATGAGAGGTTCTCGAGTGAAAAATATCATTCGAGAATTAAACGACGAAAAAATAGATATTGTAAACTATTCTCCTGTGACCACAGAATTGTTGCAAAATTTGCTTTGCCCCATAGAAATTCAAAAGATTGCAATTTTAGAAGATGACAAAGTTATTGCTATAGTCGTTCAGGATGCTGATTACGCAACCGTAATTGGTAAGCGAGGAATCAATGCTCGTTTGATTAGTCAAATCTTAGACTATGAACTCGAAGTTCAACGTATGAGCGAATATAATAAACTATTAGAAATTCAACGCCTACAGTTAGCGGAATTTGATAGCCCTCTATTAGATGAGCCGCTAGAAATGGAAGGCATTAGTAAGTTGGTTGTCCAGAATCTTGTACACGCAGGATACGACACGATCAGAAAGGTATTATTAGCCAGTGCTAATGATCTTGCTTCTGTTCCTGGAATCAGTTTAGAACTTGCTTATAAGATCCTTGAGCAAGTCAGCAAATATGGAGAAGGCAAAGTTGACGAAAAACCTAAAATTGAAGATTAAAAACGCTCAATTAACGAAAGCTGCTGGATTAGATAAGTTAAAGCAAAAATTAGCTCAGGCAGGATCTTCAGACATAAAAAGCTCTTCAGAAAAGCCTGCGACTAAGGTTCCTGAAAAGGTTCCTAAAGAAAAAGTCGTGAAGAAAAAGAGTGTTATAGATTCTAGTGTACCTACGATAACTGAGCATGTTTCTACTGAAACTTCTCCACGCAGAATTCGAGCTAAAAATCGTTCATCTTTTGCGTCTGAAGATTCAACCATTCCTTCTCCTGTTTCAGTAGATGCCGACTCTACTGAGTTCTCCCCTCCTGTTATAGAAGAAGTGGCTTCTTCTCTTGAGTCCGAGCCGGAGATTGTAGAGCCAACTCCCCCTTCTATAGTAGAAGAACCTGAAACAATTATTAAGGAGCCCACTCCTCCAAAGAAAGAATCTGAAGCAGTAGTTAAAAAGGAACCTCCTAAAAATGTTGTTTCTATCAAGTCGAATTTCGGGCCTACTGGAAAACATATTAATCATTTGTTAGCGAAGACTTTTAAAGCTCCTAAAAAACAAGATAAGCCTACGCCTAAAGAACGCACAGGAACAGTTCAGGCAAAGCCTCAGCAATCTCCTGAAACTTCTAGTGATAAACAACATTCTCCAAACAATCGACAGTCTCAACCTTTTTATCGTAGGGATACGTCAAAGAGACCTGGATCTGATTTTAGAGATCGTTCGAAAAAGGATGACAGTCCTAAGGCGTTTACAGGTAGAGATCGTTATGGATTAAACGACAGTAGCGATGACGATAAGTGGAGAAAAAAACGTGTTCAAAAAACTAAAAAACACTATGACGAACACTCAGTACAGCGCCCTACCTATATTAAGGTACCTCTGCCTATCACGATTAAAGATCTTGCTGCAGAAATGAAGCTTAAAGCTTCTGAACTGATCCAAAAAATGTTTATTCATGGTATGACTTACGTTGTAAACGACGTATTAGATAACGAAACAACGGTACAATTTATTGGATTAGAATTTGGTTGTACTATTGATATCGATTCATCAGAACAAGATAAGCTCTGTATCGAAAGTAATACTGTTAAAGAAGAAATACAAGAGACAGATCCAAGTCAATTAATCATTCGTCCTCCTATCGTAGCTTTTATGGGCCATGTGGATCACGGAAAAACTACTTTAATTGACTCGCTAAGAAAAAGTAACGTGGCAGCAGCAGAAGCTGGGGCTATTACACAACATATGGGAGCATTCTGTTGTTCTACACCTGTTGGAAATATTACTATCTTGGATACTCCTGGCCACGAAGCCTTTTCTGCAATGAGAGCTCGAGGTGCGGAAGTTTGCGATATCGTTGTGCTTGTAGTTGCCGGGGATGAAGGAATCAAAGAACAAACTTTGGAAGCCGTCAAACACGCTCGTGCGGCAAACATCACTATTGTTGTAGCAATCAATAAGTGTGATAAACCGAATTTCAATGCAGATACTGTTTATAGACAACTTTCTGAAATCAACCTATTGCCAGAGGCATGGGGAGGTACAACTGTAACAATTAATACCTCTGCAAAAACAGGCGAAGGTTTATCTGAGCTTTTAGAAATGCTTGCTCTACAAGCGGAAGTTTTAGAACTAAAAGCGAATCCAGCTGCTCGTGCTCGTGGAATTGTTATCGAATCCGAGCTACACAAAGGTTTAGGTGCAGTAGCAACTATTTTAGTGCAAAATGGCACCCTACATCTTGGTGAGGCATTAGTTTTCAATGATTGTTATGGCAAAGTTAAAACAATGCATAACGAACATAACCAGCTAATGATATCGGCTAGTCCTTCTGTCCCAGCTTTAATCACAGGGCTATCTAGTATGCCGAAGGCAGGTGATCCTTTTGTTGTCGTTAAAAACGAAAAAACAGCTAAGGAAATTATTAATGCTAGAATTGCCGGCCAACAGAAATTTGCTTTGCAAAAGAAACGTCCTAATTTTGATGCTATGCTGCAAAATAAAAAGATCCTTAAACTTATTATCAAAGCTGATGTTCAAGGGTCTATTGAAGCTTTGGCCTGTTCTATCTTAAAAATTATTTCTGATAAAGTGAGTGCCGAAATTCTTTATAGTAGCGTTGGAGAAATTTCTGAGTCAGATATTCGTTTGGCTGCAGCATCTAAAGCTGTTATTATTGGTTTCCATACGGGCATAGAAAGCCACGCGGAATCTCTAATCAAAAACTTAGGAGTAAAGGTGCATTTGTTTAATATTATCTACCATGCTGTAGATGCTGTTAAAGAAATGATGACAGCGTTACTCGATCCTATTGCTGAAGAGAGGAACCTTGGTTCTGCTGAAATCAAAGAGACCTTTAAGTCATCACAATTAGGTACAATTTACGGTTGCTTGGTTTCCGAAGGTGTAATGACTAGAAATCAAAAAGTACGTGTTGTACGCAATAACGAAGTTCTTTGGAAAGGTAACTTGTCTTCACTAAAACGTATTAAAGAAGACGTTAAAGAAGTTAAAAAAGGGCTTGAGTGTGGTATTTTATTAGAAGGATATCAGAATGCTCAGGTAGGTGATATTCTACAATGTTACGAAGTGATCTATCATCCACAAAAGCTTTAGAATATTATGACTGAAAATAGACGCATAAAAAAGGTTAATTCATTATTGCGCGAAGCGATTGCAAATGTAATTTTAAAAGATGTGAAACATCCTAAAATTTCTAATCGTTGGATTACGGTTACTAGGGTATGTTTATCTAAAGATTTACATTCTGCTCGTGTCTATGTTTCAATTATGCCACATGAAAATACATCAACAGAAACTTTAGAAGCGTTAAAAGCATCAGCAAGGTACATTGCTTATAAGGCTTCTAAAGGCGTCGTACTTAAGTATTTTCCCGAGATAAACTTTTATCTTGAAGATATTTTTTCTCCCCAGGATCATATAGAAAACTTGCTCTGGAAAATACGAGAACAAGATAAAAATTAGTACCATCCGTTAGAAAGATCTAAACATTGACGACATCATTATGGAACTTGCTACAGAACTTAAAGAAGGTATTCTTCTAATAGATAAGCCTCAAGGAAGGACCTCGTTTAGTCTCATTCGTACTCTAACAAAATTGATCGGTGTAAAAAAAATCGGTCACGCAGGCACTTTGGATCCCTTTGCTACAGGTGTGATGGTCATGTTGATCGGCCGTAGGTTCACTCGCCTTTCAGATGTCTTATTATTTGAAGATAAAGAATATGCAGCAGTTGCTCACCTAGGGACAACTACAGATTCTTATGATTGTGATGGCAAGATTGTAGGTAGGTCAAAAAAGATCCCCACCCATGAAGAAATTCTAGAGGCCTCGCAGTATTTTCAGGGGCAAATTCAACAAATTCCTCCAATGTTTTCTGCAAAAAAAGTTAACGGAAAAAAGCTTTATGAATATGCCCGAAAGGGGTTATCAATAGAGCGTTGCCAATCTACGGTTCAAGTGAGCTTACAAATTACAAGATATGAATATCCCCTGCTACATTTTTCTATACAATGTAGCAAAGGAACTTACATTCGTAGTATTGCTCATGAACTAGGAAACATGTTAGGCTGTGGAGCTTATTTGGAAGAACTTAGACGTTTGCGTAGTGGTAGTTTTTCTATAGACCAATGTATTGATGGATGTCTTTTAGACTGTCCTGACTTTGATATATCTCCTTACCTAAGAGATTTTAATGGAAATATTCTATAGTTTGACACCGACTCCCCTCTCTGTGGATTCTATAACTATAGGTTTTTTTGATGGTTGTCATCTAGGTCACAAGAAATTACTCACTGTTTTATCTTCCTATCCAGGATTATCAGGAGTGATTACTTTTGACTTACATCCTCAGGCGGTTTTACAATCACCCACTCTCAAGTTAATTACAAGTACAAAAGAACGCCTTCTACTTCTGGAAAGTTTTCCTATAGACTACTTGTGTATTCTTTCCTTTACACAAAAGTTTGCTAATCAATCTGCCGAAAGCTTCATACGTTCCCTGCATCAAACATTAAGATGTAGACGTTTAATCTTGGGGTATGACTCTAGATTGGGCAAGGGGGGGGAAGGCAACGCTACAACGCTACAACCTCTGGCCGATTCTCTAGGAATAGAAATTATAGAAGTCGCTCCCTATAAGATAGATCAAGAGATTGTGTCTAGCAAAAGAATTCGTCAGTTTTTAATGCTAGGTGATTTAGATAACGCTAATCGCTATTTAGGGCACTCATATAAATATGTTGGGACAATCGAGGCTGGTTATGGTTTGGGAACCCAGTTAGGGGTTGCTACAATTAATCTCCCTCAGGAACAATGTCTGCTTCCGCACGGAGTATATGCATGCGAAATAGAATATCACACCACACTCTATCAAGGGATTATGAATCTTGGAAAGGCTCCTACAGTGGGAAGAAATTCATTATGTTTAGAAGCGCATCTTTTTGACTTCTCCGGGAACTTATATGGCGAGACAGTTTCTGTAATCCCTAAGAAATTTATCCGCAAAGAAAGAAAATTCTCTTCTAGAGCAATGTTGTCTCAAGCAATTCAAAAGGATATAGACAGTGCAAAAGTATTCTTCTCTACTAATTATGCAAGAAAAGCATAATATCACCATCCTGCACAATGTAGTCTCTACCCTCTGCTCGCAATTTGCCAGCTTCGCGGACTCCAGTACGGCTTTCATAGGTTATCATATCTTCAAGAGTAACGACTTCCGCTCGGATAAACCCTTTTTGGATATCGGTGTGAATTTGGCCTGCAGCTTCCGCAGCTGTAGATCCTATAGGAATAGTCCAAGCCCTAGTTTCTTGTGGTCCAGTTGTAAAATAAGAAATCAATCCAAGTGTATGGTAAGCAGCGCGAACTAATCGATTTAATCCCGATTCTTTTAGCCCCAAACTATTTAAAAAGTCTTGCCGGTCTTCTATAGGAAGCGACATGATTTCTTCTTCTAGCTGTACACAAATAGGAACAACACGAGCATTTTCCTTTCTAGCAATTTCTTGAACAACAGCGACATAATTATTATGCATAGTTGCTATTGAATCCTCGCCTATATTAGCTATATACAACATAGGCTTTGCCGTTAAAAAGGGATAAGGTTTTAGTTGTATCTGCTCTTCAGAAGATAAATTTAAAGTGCGAACGGGTTGACCACTTTCTAAATGTTTAATCACTCTATCAAGTAAAGGTAAAACAATCCCTAGGTCTTTCTTACCCTTAGCTTGTTTCTCTAATTTGCTATGAATACTTGTTGCCGAAGAAAAATCAGAAAAAATCAATTCTAAATTTATTACGGAAATGTCATCACTAGGATCTATCTTTCCCGATACATGAGTAACATCATCATTATCAAAACAACGAACAACGTGAGCTATAGCATGAGTCTCTCGAATATGAGAAAGAAACCTATTTCCTAATCCAGCTCCGTCTGCAGCTCCCCTCACCAAACCAGCAATATCAACAAATTTCATATCGGCATAGATAACCTTCTGACTCTGACTCATCTTAGCTAAAATATCTAAACGGTTATCAATAACCGGAACAATACCGATATTCGGATCAATTGTGCAAAAGGGATAGTTACAAGAAGCTACTTGCGCTCCAGTAAGCGCGTTAAATAACCCAGACTTACCTACATTGGGAAGTCCTACGATGCCACATTCTGTATGCCCCATATGTTATCTTTTGTAGCTATTTTTAATATTACCTTTAGTAGGGAAGAATTCCCACAAACATTGAATCGTTGACTCGATGCTCGTGGGAGCTTGCACTCGGTTTGTTAGTACTTTGAACCCAGCACCTTTAGTGTGATCACTAAAGACAATATAGGAATCAAAGTTTCCTGACTAATATTTTCTTAGCAACTTACTATGAGATCTTTCTAGATCTTACCTGAAAAAAACCTTGTTTCACGACTATAGAAAAATATAATAATTAAGGTTCATCCCTTAGGCTTCTCTCTTGTGAAAAACACGCTTATAGGGTAATTTGCAGATTATTCCTATTTAATGCTATTTATCTAACTGTGGCCAAGCAATGGGTGAAAAAACAGAAAAGGCAACCCCAAAGCGTCTTAGAGATGCGAGGAAAAAAGGCCAGGTAGCAAAATCTCAAGATTTTCCTTCCGCGGTTACCTTTATTGTTTCCATGTTCACAACCTTCTATCTATCATCGTTTTTTGCCAAACATCTTGGTAGTTTTCTTGTTTCTATTTTTAAAGAAGCACCTATAAATCATGATCCCAGATTGACGTTATACTATTTACATAACTGTTTAACTTTAATTTTAACCACTTCTTTACCTCTACTTGGAGCTGTAGGGTTTGTTGGGATTCTTGTGGGATTTCTTGTTGTAGGTCCGACCTTTTCTACAGAGGTTTTTAAACCAGATTTAAAAAAATTCAATCCTATTGAAAACCTGAAACAAAAATTTAAAATAAAGACTTTAATTGAGTTATTAAAGTCTATTTTGAAAATTTTCGGTGCTGCTTTGATCTTGTATGTCACATTGAAAAACCGCATACCATTAATCATTGAGACTGCAGGAGTCTCGCCAATTGTCATTGCCATTATCTTTAAAGAGATACTTTATAAGGCAGTCACGTCCATTGGTATTTTTTTCTTAGTCGTTGCTGTTCTCGACTTAGTGTATCAAAGAAAGAACTTTGCTAAAGAACTAAAAATGGAAAAGTTTGAGGTTAAACAGGAATTTAAGGATACAGAAGGTAATCCAGAAATTAAGGGACGCCGCCGTCAAATCGCCCAAGAAATAGCCTACGAAGATACCTCCTCTCAAATTAAACATGCAAGTGCGGTTGTTTCAAACCCTAAGGATATCGCTGTAGCTATCGGTTATATGCCGGAAAAATATAAAGCTCCATGGATTATTGCTATGGGAATTAATTTGCGTGCAAAAAGAATCATCACAGAAGCTGAAAAGTATGGTATTCCTATTATGAGGAATGTGCCGTTAGCGCATCAGCTTTGGGATGAAGGAAAAGAGTTGAAGTTTATTCCAGAATCGACGTATGAAGCCATTGGAGAAATCCTTCTCTACATCACTTCCCTTAATGCACAAAACCCTAATAATAAAAACATTAACCAACCCGATAATCTATAATGAATAAGCTACTCAATTTTGTCAGTAGAACCTTTGGGGGAGATGCAGCCCTAAATATGATCAACAAATCGAGTGACCTCATCCTTGCCTTATGGATGATTGGTGTCGTTTTGATGATCATCTTGCCCCTACCTCCGACTGTTGTCGACTTGATGATCACTATCAATTTAGCTGTTTCTGTCTTCCTATTGATGGTGGCTTTGTATATTCCTAGCGCCCTACAATTATCGGTTTTCCCCTCACTACTCCTAATCACAACGATGTTTCGATTAGGCATTAACATCTCTTCCTCAAGACAGATTCTTCTTAAAGCTTATGCCGGTCACGTCATTCAAGCTTTCGGAGACTTCGTAGTTGGAGGGAACTATGTTGTTGGATTTATTATCTTCTTAATTATTACAATTATTCAATTTATCGTTGTTACCAAGGGTGCTGAGCGTGTTGCTGAAGTAGCTGCAAGATTCCGATTAGATGCTATGCCTGGTAAGCAAATGGCTATTGATGCTGACTTGCGTGCTGGAATGATTGATGCACAACAAGCACGCGATAAACGAGGCATGATTCAAAAGGAAAGTGAACTCTATGGAGCCATGGACGGTGCCATGAAGTTCATTAAAGGGGACGTTATCGCAGGTATTGTGATCTCGTTAATTAACATTGTTGGTGGTTTGACTATTGGCGTGGCTATGCATGGCATGGACCTAGCTCAGGCTGCTCATGTATACACTCTATTATCTATCGGTGATGGTTTAGTTTCTCAGATTCCTTCACTACTTATTTCCTTAACTGCTGGTATCGTTACCACTCGAGTTTCTAGTGATAAAAACACGAACTTAGGTAAAGAGATTTCCTCTCAGTTAGTTAAAGAACCTAGAGCTCTTCTCTTAGCCTCTGCAGCAACTTTAGGTGTAGGCTTTTTTAAAGGGTTCCCACTTTGGTCATTCTCAATACTATCTTTTATCTTTGGTCTTCTTGGTGTTATCCTGCTTGCGAAGAAAAATAGTGCTTCCAAACAAGGGGCCTCTGGAGCATCAACAACAGTAGGAGCTGCTGCAGACGGAGCAGCAACAGCTGGTGATAACCCGGATGACTACTCTTTAACGTTGCCAGTAATTTTAGAATTAGGAAAAGACTTATCTAAGTTGATTCAACAAAGAACGAAGTCCGGTCAAAGTTTCGTTGACGATATGATCCCGAAAATGCGTCAAGCTCTGTATCAAGACATTGGTATTCGTTATCCAGGAATTCATGTGCGCACCGACTCTCCTTCTCTAGAGGGTTATGATTATATGATTCTTCTTAATGAAGTTCCCTACGTTCGAGGGAAAATTCCTGCAAACCATGTGTTGACTAATGAAGTTGAAGAAAATCTTAAGAGATACAATCTACCTTTTCTTACTTATAAAAATGCTGCGGGCCTCCCTTCTGCTTGGGTTAGTGACGATGCTAAAGCTATTTTAGAAAAAGCAGCTATTAAATATTGGACACCTTTAGAAGTGATTATTCTTCATCTGTCTTACTTCTTCCATAGAAGCTCTCAAGAGTTCTTAGGAATTCAAGAGGTACGCTCTATGATTGAATTTATGGAACGCTCGTTCCCAGATCTTGTTAAAGAAGTGACGCGACTTATCCCTCTGCAAAAGCTTACTGAAATTTTCAAACGTTTAGTCCAAGAGCAGATCTCTATCAAAGACCTACGCACAATTTTAGAATCCTTAAGTGAATGGGCTCAAACCGAAAAAGATACTGTATTGCTAACAGAATACGTACGTTCTTCTCTTAAACTTTATATTAGTTTTAAATTTTCCCAAGGACAATCTGCGATCTCAGTTTATTTACTCGATCCAGAAATTGAAGAGATGATCCGTGGAGCAATTAAACAAACCTCTGCAGGATCTTATCTTGCTTTGGATCCTGATTCAGTAAACCTAATCTTAAAATCTATGAGAAATACAATTACGCCAACTCCTCCAGGAGGTCAGCCTCCTGTGCTGTTGACAGCAATTGACGTAAGACGATATGTAAGGAAATTAATAGAAACAGAATTCCCTGATATCGCTGTGATTTCTTACCAAGAGATTCTCCCAGAGATTCGCATCCAGCCATTAGGAAGAATTCAGATTTTCTAATCTGTCATTAAAGAGGACATATGGCAGCATCTGGAGGAGCCGGAGGCCTAGGTGGTGCACAAGCTGTTGATGTTGCGCAAGTACAAGCTGCAGCAGCAAAAGCCGATGCCCAAGAAGTTGTAGCTAGTCAAGAGCAATCTGACATCAGCATGATTCGGGATTCTCAGGATTTAACGAATCCTCAGGCAGCAACCCGCACTAAGAAAAAAGAAGAGAAATTTCAAACTTTAGAATCCAGAAGAAAAGGTGCCGCGCAAACAGAAAAAAAATCTGAAAGTACTGGAGATAAATCTGATACAGATCTTGCTGATAAATATACCGAAAACAATGCAGAAATTTCAGGTCAAGATTTACGCAGTATCAGAGATGCTTTAGATGATGATTCTTCTGAAGAAGACATCTTAGACCTTGTAAAATCTAAATTTTCTGATCCTGCCCTTCAAGGTATTGCCTTAGATTACCTAGTCCAAACAACACCAGCGTCTCAAGGTGCTTTGAAAGACTCTTTAATCAAAGCACAACAAACTCACATGCAACAGAATCGACAAGCTGTTGTTGGTGGTAAAAATATTCTATTTGCCTCGCAAGAGTATGCCAATATTTTACAAACATCTGCTCCAGGATTGCGTGCTCTCTATCTTCAAGTTACCTCAGATTTTCATACATGTGAGCAATTACTTCAGATGTTACAGACACGCTATAACTATGAAGAAATGGGGACTGTATCTTCTTTTATTCTTAAAGGGATGTCTGCGGATTTAAAATCAGAAGGATCTTCTGTTTCACCCATAAAATTACAGGTGATGATGTCAGAAACTCGCAATCTTCAAGCTGTGATTACTGGTTATAGTTTTTTCCAGGATAAATTCCCTAATGTTATGGCATCTTTAAAAGCTGATGGGGTGTCTATCCCTGAAGATCTCAAATTTGATAAAGTTGCTGATACCTTCTTTAAGTTAATCAACGATAAATTCGCTACAGCTTCAAAAATGGAACGAGGAGTTCGTGATCTTGTTGGTAATGATACTGAAGCTATTACTGGGATACTTAACCTTTTCTTTACTGCCCTAAGAGGAACTTCATCGAGATTGTTTTCTTCAGCAGAAAAGCGTCAAGAATTAGGTACTATGATGGCGAATGCCTTGGATTCTGTGAATACCCATAACGAAGATTACCCAAAATCTACAGACTTCCCAAAACCTTATCCTTGGTCTTAATTTTTACGGATTAGCATGCAAAATCAGTTTGAACAACTTTTGGAATCTCTAGGTACAAAATTAAACACATCTTTAGTTCCTGATAAAAACCATGCGTGTTTAATTCGCTTTAGTAATACTCAAGTTCCTGTACAACTCGAAGAAGATGGTACTTCCGGAGACATTGCCGTAGGCACAATCCTTGGGACTCTACCAGAAAATGTATTCCGCGAACGTATTTTTAAAGCTGCTCTTTCTGTAAATGCTTCCCCACAATCTAATATTAAAGGCATACTTGGTTATGGAGAGATTTCACAACAGCTTTACTTATCCGACGTTTTAAATATGAATTATCTAAATGGAGAGAAGCTCTTCCACTATTTAAACCTTTTTTCAATGCATGCAAAAATTTGGATAGCAGCTTTAGAAACAGGCAATCTTCCTGATCTACATGTCCTAGGCATGTATCATTTATAATGGTAGGTTGGTCTAAATATGTACGCTCGTATAATTTATGACGCCATTTTCTAAAGCTTTACGCTATATTCAAGACTCGCCAGCTAAGCATAGCTGGAAACCTTTAGGAACCATGCCCAAGCATGGAATTTGTGTTCCGTTATTTTCTCTACATACAAAAAATAGCTGCGGCATTGGTGAATTCTTAGACCTCCTTTCGCTGATTTCTTGGTGCCAAAAACATAAGTTACAGATCATACAGATTCTTCCTATTAACGATAGCGGTGAAGATAGTAGCCCTTACAACAGCATATCTTCAGTCGCTCTCAATCCTCTTTATCTTTCCTTAGCAAGCCTTCCCCATGCTCAGTCTATTCCCCATGCTCAGTCTAAGTTAAAGACAATGCAAGCACTATCTAAACTTCCTTATGTGCACTACCCACAAGTCAAAGTCGCAAAATGGGAATTTCTTCATGACTACTATCAGTACATAGTAAAAATTGGTGCGTTAAAAGATGAAGAGTTTTTGATCTTTTGTGAAAAAGAAAAACATTGGCTACGTCCCTATACGGTATTCCGTTCTATAAAATACTATCTCAAAGGAGCTCCAATAAATAACTGGGCAAAAGCCTATACGGATATGACAAACTTCTCAAAATTTGAGAAACAATTCCAAAAAGAGTGTGAGTTTTTCTCCTATCTCCAATTCCTATGCTTTCAGCAAATGTCTCAAGTAAAATCCTGTGCTGATGATCATCAGATTCTACTTAAAGGAGATCTTCCTATTCTCATTAGTAAGGATAGTTGTGATGTTTGGTACTATAGACAATTCTTTTCCTCATCAGGATCGGCAGGCGCTCCTCCCGATATTTACAATATCGAAGGACAAAATTGGCACCTCCCTGTTTATAATATGGACAATTTAGCCAAAGATAATTACACCTGGTGGAAAGCACGTCTCCGTTACGCCGAGAATTTCTACTCTCTATACAGGCTTGATCATATTGTAGGATTCTTTCGTCTATGGGTATGGGACTCTTCAGGCAATGGAAAGTTTCAACCAGAAGATTCTAATGAATATATTAGCCAAGGCACAGACATACTTAAACAAATACTACGCGCATCCCGCATGCTCCCTATAGGAGAAGATTTAGGAAGTGTTCCTGCTGATATAAAACAAACCTTGTTAAAACTAGGCATATGTGGCACACGCATTCCTCGATGGGAACGTAATTGGGAAGGTGATGGGAGTTTCATTCCCTTAGATCAATACTCCCCACTATCAGTAACCTCATTATCCACTCATGATTCGGATACACTTGCTCTTTGGTGGCGACATGCCCCAAAAGAAGCTCAAAAATTTGCAAAATTTTTGGGAATATTTTTTACTCCTGTCCTCTCAGAGGAAGATCAAAAACATATC
Organism: Chlamydia buteonis; assembly: GCF_900634605.1. Classification (NCBI taxonomy): domain Bacteria; kingdom Pseudomonadati; phylum Chlamydiota; class Chlamydiia; order Chlamydiales; family Chlamydiaceae; genus Chlamydia; species Chlamydia buteonis. Next base: position 184,214 of record NZ_CAAAFM010000002.1, on the reverse strand, counting down.
CTAAAAGTCTCTCACAAAACATCATCCATTTTTCATATCAACTTAATTAACGATTACCTCGCACTTTGCCCTGATTTAGTATCTGACAACCTAAAATATGAACGCATAAATATACCGGGAACAATATCAAAAAATAATTGGGTATATAGAATCAAACCTTCCATGGAAGAAATAGTAGCTCATGATGCATTCAATGCGAATCTCTCTGATATATTTGCTGATCTTTAAACAACGAATCTTACTATTCTAAGTGAAATCAAGATTTTCTTATTAAGTTGCTATAATTAAAATTTTTTGAAGAAAAAATCTTTCGGATATATCAGAAAATGTCTAACATAGATTCTTTTCAATTATATATGTCTTATTCTTGCGATAACGACGAAGTTAATGTAGGGAAATCATGTCAAGAAAGTGTCCACTTACTGGGAAAAGACCTCGCCGTGGCAATAGCTACACCATCCGAGGTATTGCAAAAAAGAAAAAAGGAATCGGTCTGAAAGTTACAGGGAAAACTCCACGTCGTTTCTTCCCTAATATGGTTACCAAGAGACTTTGGTCTACCGAAGAAAACAAATTTCTTAAACTTAAGATCTCCGCTTCTGCCTTGCGCCTTATCGACAAGCTTGGCTTAGAAAAAGTAATAGCAAGAGCTAAAAACAAAGGTCTGTGATCTTTACAAATAAAGGGGAATAGCCATGTCTTCATTAAGACACTTTGTTTCCCTTTTACGTTCGCAGCATGATCTTATAGATATCTTTGCTCCTGTAGATCCTTATTTAGAGCTCCCTGAAATTCATCGTAGGGTTATTCAAAACCAAGGCCCAGCTCTTTTATTTCATAATGTCCAAGGGTCCTCTTTTCCCGTTCTTACGAACCTATTTGGAACCCAGAAACGTGTAGACCTAATCTTTTCCAAAGTTCCTAAAGATATAGTATCTCAAGTTATTCATTTGCTGTCTTCCCCGCCTAAGTTATCTCAATTATGGGAAAAACGTCGGCTGTTATTTCGTTGTTTATCTTTAGGCTTACGTAGGCCATGTTTCTCTAAGCTGCCTCATTATAAAATGTCTTCTGTTGATTTAGATCGATTGCCTATGCTTACAAGCTGGCCTGAAGATGGCGGAGCTTTTCTCACCCTTCCTCTAGTCTATACCGAGTCTCCTAGTTCCAAAGTACCGAATTTAGGTATGTATCGAATGCAAAGATTCGATAAAAATACTTTAGGTTTGCATTTCCAAATCCAAAAAGGCGGGGGGATGCATTTTTATGAAGCAGAGCTAAAAAAGGAAAATCTTCCAGTTACCGTATTTCTATCAGGCAATCCCTTTTTAATACTTTCTGCAATAGCACCCTTGCCAGAGAATGTCTCAGAATTACTCTTTTGTACGTTTTTACAAGGATCAAAATTACTCTATAAAAAGGATCCTGACACTAGCCACCCCCTACTTTACGACTCTGAGTTCATCTTAACCGGCGAGGGTATTTGTGGTGAACGCAAGCCCGAAGGTCCCTTCGGAGATCATTTCGGCTATTATAGCCTTCAACACGACTTTCCAATTTTTAAATGTAAAAAAATCTACCACAAAAAAAATGCTATTTATCCCGCGACAATTGTTGGTAAACCCTATCAAGAAGATTTCTATCTAGGAAATAAGATTCAGGAATACCTATCCCCACTATTTCCAATAGTCATGCCGGGAGTACGCCAATTAAAAAGCTATGGTGAAGCTGGATTTCATGCAATAACAGCTGCTATCGTTAAGGAGCGGTATTGGAAAGAATCCCTGACCACTGCTTTAAGGATTCTTGGAGAAGGACAGTTGTCCTTAACAAAATTCCTTATGGTCACAGACCACCATGTAGATCTTGAGAACTTCCCGAAATTCCTTGAAGTACTATTATCTCGCATGGTCCCTTCACGGGATTTGATTATCTTTTCAGAAACAGCGAACGATACTCTAGACTATACAGGACCTGAACTGAACAAAGGTTCTAAAGCAATTTTCATGGGAATAGGCGCAGAAATTCGTGATCTCCCACATAAATATCGTGGGACCTCTATTCCCCACATTACAGACATAGGAACTTTCTGTTCTGGATGTCTCGTTCTAGAAACTTCCTCAGAACAATTCTCCATAGATGAAATCCTGCATAACCAAAACTTACAATCCTGGCCCTTTGTTGTGCTTACAGAGAATCTACAAGAAATACTAGCAAGCCCTAAAAGCTTTTTATGGAAGACATTTACACGCGTAGCTCCTGCTACAGACCTTCACGTACGTTTCAATAAGATCACTAATCACAGACCAAACTACACTTTCCCGATCCTTCTAAACTCAATGATGAAATCCCACTATCCTAAAGAAGTTGAAGCTGATGAGAAAACTATGAAAAAAGTTTCCTACCGTTGGAGGGAATATTTTCCCTAAATATCTATCTAATTTATTTTTTCTAATTTTTATTAAATTTTCTTTAAAAATAGTGATTTTTTTTGATACAAATTTTATTAAAAAAATTTAAAAAAACAAACTAAATCTAATTATATCTATGCTAAAGAAAACAAAATTAAAATTAAAAATCGCTATAACTTTAGGAATAATTTTATTGTTTGGAGTCCTTACAAAATCTCAACCTCCTGATACTTTCCAAACATTTCTTGCTTTACGTGAACCTGTAATTTATTCAAAACAGTGTGGGGATAACTCTCTTAAAGTGATATGCGATGCTATTGATTCCGCAAAGGAAAGTTTATTTCTTCGTATTTATCGTCTTAGTGCTCCTGAAGTTATTAAAAGTCTTGCCAATCAAGCGAACTCTCAATGCAATGTTGCGATCCACTATGAAAAAATGGCAAAAGTTCAAGAGTTCCCAAAAAACCACAATGTCACCTTAGTGAACCACCCCAAAGAAGAAAGAAAACTTATGCATCAAAAAGCTCTAGCTATAGATGACAAACATGCCTGGTTAGGTTCAGCAAACTATACCCATGTATCGTTTCTTGAAGATAGTAATCTTATCATTGGGTTAAAGAGCAAAGAACTTTGTCAACATATTAAAAATGAGTCTTCAGGAGAGTGTGTTATTCAAGGACAGAAAGCTCAATATTTTTCCTTGCCCGGAGATCAAGGGAAAGCTTTATCCGCGGTATTGCAAACAATAAGAACCGCTAAAAAAACAATACGTATAGCAATGTTTGCTTTAACCTACCTCCCCATTTTTAATGAGCTTGACGAAGCGCAAAAACGTGGCGTGAAAGTGAAAATTTTAATTGATAAGGATTTTAAGAAATTATCAACAACACGACTACAGACGTTGAAAGACTCTAAATTAACATTGTATACAAAAACAACCCGGCATCGCCTACATCATAAGTTTGCTGTTATAGATCAAAATACCTTAATAACCGGGTCTGTGAACTGGTCAGAATCTGGGTTTTGCTCCAATTCAGAAGATATGCTGATTCTTAACAACCTTACAAAGAAACAAATCAATAAACTTAATAGAATTTGGAAAGATTTAGAAAAACAAAGTACCCTATCATATCCACCGATTAATAATAAGGAAACTAAGATAGTTAAACTACCTAAAGAAAAATGTGCGGCTTAACTATCCTCATCCTTACCCCAGAACAATAGAGAAGCCATATCCAATACACCTCTATTGCGAGCAATAACCCAAGCCTCTGCGGCATTAGCAATCGCTTGAGCTGCTGATGCCCCTATTTTTATCGGTTTTTTACTACCAGCTATGTCAAAAGACTTTTCACTAAGCTCTTCTTCCTTTTCTTCTAAACCTGCATTTTTCAATCTCTTAAAGTCTAAATCCACATTGCATAATTGAGATAATAGAACTTTTGCTTGTTTACGATTGAGTATTTTAAAGCGATGTTTTCTCTTTTTTTCCTCTTTTTCTTTATCAGCAATAGCTAACAAAGCCAAACGCATAGCTTCATTCTTAGCTATTTCATCGGAAATCTTCTGATTCAATGGTATATTGCTGTGTGGATCTTTCTGTGCTCCCTGAGGAGGAAATGCACCATAAGGATCAAAGGGTATTATGCGCATTTTAATCTCCCTAATCTATATCCGTAGGTTTGCCTTTTTCATCTCTATTGGAAAAACGCCTATTATCTTGATTCTGTCCTGAAAAACCTCCCCCCGATCCTCCTCCATCATCATGAACAGAAGCTGCTTCGGGTTTTCCTTGCACCCCAAGACGTGATGAAGAAGCAAAAGGTTGCGGTGCACGAAAAATTAGCGGCGGGTCTATAGCTACGTTACGATATTGATAAATTAAAGGATCCGGAGGTGCTCCAGGACCTTTTCGCTTTTCTACTTGGTGTTTATATTCAGATAAAGAACGCGGCAAAGGTGCTAATAAAGATATTCCCTGATGCGCAGGGAATAAATACGCAGAACTTATCGTATCATATCCCGTTAATTCTGCTGAAGCTTCATATTTTGGAGAGGAATTTTCTTCTGGAATAGGTAACAATACTGCATCGGTATTTGATAAAACAGAAAAACTCGCGGTTCCATCCTTACTCAAGTTTGGAATATAATCCTCGGGAAAGGGATTCCCAGGAAAACGGTAACGACTTTCACTATGATCAATTGATAATGAAGAAGCTTCTACAATATTTCTAGATCGATCTATGGAAGAAAAATCCATATGTTGTTGATTTTTAGAGATGCCCATAGGAACATGCTCAGATTTATTGTTATAACTCTGTGCAACTATTCCAGAAAATTTTGGAGGGGGAAAACTTGTGCTTCCATCAGACCAAGAGGTGCCAAAAGGCACATAAACAGAAGCAGGAACACCTGAAGAAAGTAGGCTTTCCATCATTTTTGCTAAGGCAAGCTGATCCTTTAAAAGATCTTCACGACTTTCTTTCTTCTCAGCTTCTTTAGCTGAAGTCTCTAAAATCCCCGATCCCTCTAAATCTAGATCTTCGACTCTTCCTGCATCACGACCTGAATCAATAATTTTGGTATTTTTTGAGCCTTCGCCCCTCATATCTGTACTCAAACTACGATTCTCCAGATCTGATAAATCAATAATCCCTTCATTACCAACCGAAGACGCCCTACGTAACAAAGACGAAGTCTCTATATTGGGATCTAATACAGTGCTGATCATCTCTCCACCCAAACGATTTATTGTCCAAGCGGTAATCGTAGATTCCGTTACTGATGTTCTAGCTGTATGAAATGCACCGAAAGAAACTACAGCAGAGGTTTCTGAAGCGCTAATATCATCTCTTGGAATCGAAAGTAAAGGTAATGATGTAGAGCGAAACGATTCTAGTGAAAGCATAGAAATGTCTGATGAAGAGTCACTTATTCCCGATGCATCAAGGTAAAACCCTTGCATCTCCGGTGAAATGCGATTCCCTTTCTTACTGACCATCTCCATATCACTAGGAAGCATAGATCTCCCCTCTCCACCCGCTTCTGCTCTACGAGCAGAAACTCTAGAAGCTCTCGTACCAAAACCAGAAAGAAAACCTTGAACACTCGCACGAACTTTAGAAAAAGCACCCCGTAATTTTGACTTAGGGGAGGATGAAGCCTGTTCTTGGGCTTTTCGATACTTTCCCTTATTGATCTGCAACTCTGTTTCATAATTTGCACTAGCCCCAGATTGGATCATAGCCTCCTGCTTCTTAACAGAGGCTTCCTTAGTTTCGGAAAACACAGATTCTTTGGGTCCCGATAACGACTCAGGCTGTTTCCCCATAATAGCAGGATCCCATTTATCAGGGCCCGGAGGAGAAATACTGCTGTTTCCAGAAATTGCCATAATTTATTCTCAGAATTTAAAAAAAACACCCATTAGTTATGCTTTAATTTTAAAATAAAAAATAATTAATTCAAAAAAAAGAACTTAGGGAGAAATTAAAAGAAAAAAAAACGCAAGGTGTCACCACCTTGCGAAAAAACCTAAAGAATAAGGAAGAGGGAAAAGAGCGGGTAGATGCAAGAAAGTGCATCGCTAGCGTTCCAGGAAGGTAGTAATACCAAACTGTCTAGCAATATTAAGATTGTGGAGATCTTAATATTGCTACAGCTTCTGGAGCGCACAAATTAGCCCAGGCCACCCTGTCCTTAATCACGGGTTTGTCCCGTTCTGCAAGTTTTTATTAGCTTTTGATATCCAGTCTTATAGTTTTATTGAATACCTTACGAAATTATTAATATCAGTAAAAACGAAACCATCCTGATAGTTAAAAATTAAAACATGATTAGAATCATGAGATTGCTTATCTAATAGGGAACGCACTAAAGTATCATACTCCTCTGCACGATGACGAAGCTGCTCTTGATCTTTGGAAATAAGGAACTTGGATTTCTTTTCTTTCAATTTTTTAGGTCTATTCAGAAGCTTCTCTGTCTTTTTCTGAATCACTCGAGACAAATCTCTTCGGTTTCTTTTCTTCTTTGTCCCACTCATAGAAATAATAATTTTCTAATCTTACTTATAAATTAATTTTATTTAGAAAAAATTTATTAAACAAATAAATTAAATTGAAATTAACGAAAGATATTAATTAATAAGACGTTCGCAAAACAAATAAGAATAATAAAGAAAATTTTAAGAAAGTAAGAGCCAACAATTTCGAATCTTGTTATGAATGTTAGTAACCCACTCTATATCGACTTATGGACCGGTTAATATCTCTTCAGTGTTTACTCCTCTCTATATTGAGTTTTTTTATATGTCCTCAATACACCCCTCACTTATGCCCTATTTTCTTTGCGCCCTATCTTGTAGCGAATTTCTATAGACTATCGAAAGAAAGGGTCTTAATCCACGCATTGATTATCGGTCTGTTTTGCGACATAGGTTCCTCTTATCTATTTGGAATTCATGCATTTTTATATGTTATTACCTCCTCTCTTCTTCATAAAATGCATACGATCTTCCTGAAAGATAGGTGGTTATCGATACCGATTATTAATTCTATGTTCGCTTTGACATTCTCTTGCTTTTCCTATCCGACACTCGCCTTCTTTAACTATAAAATTCTTTGGAACTTCTCCACTCTTCTATTAGATGTGAAATATGCCTTCACTATAGATTTCCTCTATAGCGGAATAATTTACCTACTACCATGTACAATAACTCAAGGAATCCTTAAGATGAGAGGCTTCTTAAGGAGTCGCTCATGTTATTAAAAGGTACACCCGTTGCCGAGCGGGTCTTAGAAAAAATCAAACAAGAAATCTCCAATAGTTCGACCCCACCAGGCCTCGCTGTAGTACTGATAGGTAATGATCCAGCATCTGAGGTTTACGTCGGAATGAAAGTGAAAAAGGCTACAGATTTAGGCATGGTGTCTAAAGCACATAGATTGCCTTCTGATGCCACCTTAACCGATATTCTTAAACTTATTGAAAGACTAAACAATGATCCTACGATTCATGGTATCTTAGTACAGATACCCTTACCTAAACATTTAGATAGTAATGCCATTATTCAAGCAATTTCTCCGGAGAAAGACGTAGATGGCCTTCATCCTATAAATATGGGAAAACTCCTACTAGGACAGCTTGGAGGATTCGCTCCTTGTACCCCTGCAGGAATTATTGAGCTGCTCCACTATTATGAAATTCCTCTTCTTGGGCGTCATGTTGCCGTTGTTGGGAGAAGCAATATTGTGGGTAAGCCGCTTGCTGCTATGTTAATGCAAAAACATCCTTCGACTAATGCCACGGTAACTTTACTTCATAGCCAATCGCAAAACCTTACAGAAATTTTAAAAACAGCAGATATCGTCATTGCTGCTGTCGGCGTTCCCCTATTCATTAAAGAAAGTATGGTCTCTTCAAATACTGTTATTATTGATGTCGGGACATCACGAGTCACAGCAAATAATGATAGAGGTTATACACTAGTTGGAGATGTCGATTTTAATAATGTGGTCACAAAATGCAAGGCAATCTCTCCTGTCCCCGGAGGCGTGGGACCAATGACTGTTGCTATGCTAATGAAAAACACATGGGAAAGTTATCAAAAATTCTCCTCATAGTTCTTTTATCTTACGTCTTTCAAGGATGTTCGCCACCTCTCACCTCTTTTGAAGGGGAGAGAATGACCATGCCTTACCGTATTATTGTAGGACAACACTTAACACGCCAAGAGACTGCTGAATTAAAAAATGAAATCGATGCAGTCTTTAAAGTAATTGATACTGTCTATAATAACTGGAATAGCGAGTCAGAACTTTCTAAAATCAACCGGTCTCCTGCCGGCGTAGCAATTCCCCTGTCTAACGAATTGTTCGTATTCTTAAAAGAAATAGATAGATTTTACCACATATCCGGAGGAAGATTTGATCCCACCCTTGGACCGCTAAAAAATCTATGGTTGCTTCATCTTAAACAACACTCTCTTCCTAACGAACAAACTTGGAAATCCTACTACAAAAATGTCGGTTGGAAACACATTACTTTAGACTTAACCAACAAAACCATCACCAAAAAACATCCCAATGTACAACTAGATCTTTGCGGCGCTGTAAAAGGTTTTGCCGTTGATTGTCTACTAGAAATCTGTCTACGTTTTTGTAATAATAACTATGTAGAATGGGGAGGGGAAATCAAAATTTCTGGCAACCACCCAACCGGACGACCTTGGCGTATAGCGTCTTCAGCAACCCCACAAATCATAGAAATCAATAATGCAGCTGTAGCCACAAGCGGAAACTACTACCAGCAATGGTCTGTAAATGGTAAAATTTATACACATATTCTAGATCCTCATACAGGGAAGCCCCTAGAACTACATGACTACCCCATAATATCGGCTACTGTTATTCATCCTAGTTGTGCTTATGCTGATGCCATGGCCACAGTACTGATGACATTTGCAACAAAAAAAGAAGCTTTAGCTTGGGCAGAAGAAAATAATATCCAAGCCTTTGTTAACGATAACGCTTCATAGCGGCTTCTATTTCTCTTTGTTTCTCTCTTCCTATGATTGTTTGTCGCTTATCATGAGATTTTTTACCACGGCAACAACCTAAACGAACTTTTACGTAACCACGAGAAAGAAACATCCCAAGAGGAATAATTGTTACCCCTTTTTGAGCGACCTTAACTTCTAATTTGTGAATCTCGTATCTATGAAGAAGAAGCTTACGCTTTCTTCGTTCTTCATGATTATAGATATTCCCAAAACGGTATGGAGCGATGCTGGCATTCAATAACCACGCCTCACCTTTAGAGATAGCCACATAGGCATCACCAAGATTTCCACCGTGATCACGCAACGACTTTATTTCCGTTCCGGTAAGAACAATCCCAGCTTGTAAAGATTCCAAAACCTCGTAATTATGGAAGGCTTTGCGGTTAGAAACAATTTCCTTACTGGCCATAATTTTACCATTACCCAACCTAGACAGTTGGAGGAAAGTATAACAAAAAAAACAATTTTCTTTCTTGAACTTAACAAGTCCCTATCCTAGAAAATTCCTAGCAAATATCTAGAAGACCATAAAATCACTTTATAGTAATATCCTGCTTTATCCCAGGAAGATCTCTCAATAAGATCCTGAGGGTCCCCTATCCTCTGGGGGCTAGATTGGATTTAATGACTTACAGTTGTAGGAAAATATGAAGTTCGTCGTATCCCGAAATGAGTTAGGAAATCTTATAAAAAAAATCCAAAGTGTTGTTCCTCAAAACACTCCTATCCCTGTGCTCACCCACGTGCTTATTGAAACATGCAATGACGAGCTTGTTTTCACCGCGACAGATCTTACAGTAAGCACTCGTTGTGTTGCTCAAGCAAAAGTTTATGAGTCTGGGGCTATCTCTATTCCTTCTAAAAGATTTTTCCAATTAGTGAAGGAGTTAACAGAGGCTAATCTCGAGATCTCGGCAACCACCGGAGAAATGGCAAAAATTACCTCGGGTTCTTCGTGTTTCCGTTTACTTAGTATGGGGAAAGAGGACTTTCCTATGCTTCCCGACATCCAAAATTCCGTAAGATTTACTCTCCCTGCAGAACAGCTAAAAGAAATGTTACAACGCACATCGTTTGCTGTTTCTCGAGAAGAAAGCCGTTATGTTCTTACAGGGGTTTTATTAACTATTGCGAACGGTACCGCTACTGTAGTTGGCACTGATGGGAAACGTCTAGCAAAAACTGACATCGAAGTCTCTTTAGATAAAAGCTTTACTGGTGATTATATTATCCCTATTAAAGCTGTTGAAGAAATCATTAAGCTCTGTTCTGAAGACTCTGAAGCTTCTATTTTCTTAGACCAGGCAAAAATTGCTGTCGAGTGCGGCAATACATTGCTAATTACTAAATTACTTGCTGGAGAGTTTCCCGACTTCTCTCCTGTTATTTCCACAGAAAGTAGTGTTTTACTAGATCTTCACAGAGAAGAGCTTATCACTCTATTAAAACAAGTAGCTCTATTTACTAACGAATCCTCACACTCTGTGAAATTCACTTTTACTCCTGGAGAACTCACCCTAACAGCAAACTGTACAAAAGTGGGCGAGGGCAAAGTTAGCATGGCAGTAAACTATTCTGGAGAATTATTAGAAATCGCGTTCAATCCTTTCTTCTTCCTTGATATTTTGAAACATAGTAAGGATGAGTTAGTTCGACTAGGTATTTCTGACTCTTATAATCCTGGAATTATTACAGATTCTACACGTAGCCTATTTGTTATTATGCCTATGAGATTGCATGATGATTAATGAATATTCTTTCCTTACGCCTTAAGAACTTTAGAAACTATAAAGAAGCTGAGGTTTCTTTATCCCCAAATGTGAATTATATTTTTGGAGAAAATGCTCAGGGAAAGACTAATCTTATTGAAGCTCTCTATGTATTATCTCTAGGTAGATCATTCCGCACTTCTCATCTTACAGAAGCCATTTTTTTTGGCTCTTCGTATTTCTTTTTAGAAATGACCTTCGAGAAAGATGGCGTTCCCCACACGCTTTCTACCTATGTAGACAAACACGGGAAAAAAATCCTTTGCGATCAATCTCCTATAAAAACCCTATCACAATTGATAGGCATGATACCTATAGTCCTATTTTCCTCAAAAGATCGTTGCTTAATTGCTGGAGCTCCTTCAGATCGGAGATTATTTCTTAACTTACTTTTATCGCAGTGTGATCCACAATATAAACACTCATTGTCCTATTATCACCGAGCTCTATTACAAAGAAATACCCTACTTAAAACTAAGCAAACCTCTACATTATCAGTTTGGGATGAGCAACTTGCCACTCTAGGATCTTATCTATGCCTTAGTCGATATACTTGCTGCACACAACTAAATCAATTCATTCAAAAACTATGGAATAATTCTCTATCAGAACGTTTACTTATAAAATTTAAAAGCTCTTTAATTAAACAATGTAAGATTTCTCAAGAAGCTGTTAAAAATGAACTCCATAAACAACTAACAGCTTCTTTATATCGTGATTTAGAATTAGGCAATACTTCAGTAGGCCCTCATCGTGAAGACTTTACTTTAATGATTAATGATCTTCCTGTAGCACAATTTTCTAGTGAAGGACAAAAACATAGTCTACTTGCTGTTCTTAAACTTGCAGAATCTCTATATATAAAAAGCATACACAACGTATATCCCTTATTCTGTATGGATGATATTCATGCAGGATTGGATAATCAGAGAATCTCTCAGTTATTAGGATTAACATCCTCTCTCGGGCAAACCCTAATAACCTCAACAACCCTCCCTCATCAAACATTATCTGAAACTAATAGGATATTTTCAGTTAATCAAGCACAAATATCTATTCATTCGCACGCAATTATTAAACAGTGATTTTTTTATTAACTAATAATTAATGTCTTGATCATTTTTTAAAAAACTTAATTAAACACGCTGGTTTTTAATAAAAAACTTATTAAAATGATTATATCGGTGTGCAAATGAATAAATTATTATTAATTTTACTATTTTTAATATCTGGAACGTCTATTTTAGCGGATACCTCTATAATTCAAACACTTCCTTCAGGAATTGGTGGAATAAGAGAAACATCTCAACAAAAAGAATCCGTAATCTGCGTTCACGCATTTTTAAGATCTTACAGGTCATTAAAACCTATTGGTAATGTCTTAGAAAAAGAGAATTACGACGTATTCATCTGGAACTATGAAACTCGAAAATTTACACTAGAAAAACATGCCGATCATCTGGTTAAACTAATTAAAAAGATTGCAGAACTCAAGCCAGGAGTCCCTATTAACTTTGTAACACATTCTATAGGAGGCGTTATTGTTCGAGTAGCCCTGGCAAAACCAGATTGCCCTCAAGAAGCAAAGTGTGGAAAAGCTATACTGATGGCCCCTCCAAATGCCGGGTCGACATTAGCAAGACGTTACAGATCCTTAGCAATTGTACAGTTCATTTTTGGAGGTAAATTAGGTAGGCAGTTACTCACCTACTGTCCAAGAAAAATGCTTGATGTGGGTAAGCTCCCTTCAACTGTAGAGGTTCTTGTACTTAGTGGGAATAAACGCAGTAAGTTTCTTCCTTTCCGTTTAGAATGCGAAAATGACGGAAAAGTGTGCACTGTTGAGACTCGCTTAGACACTCCACATAAAGGCTATGTAATTAACACCAATCACACCTATATCATCACAAATAAGAAATCTATTTTCCTAATGAGAGAATTTCTAAAATACGGAAGCAAAACTGCAGCTATAGAACAAGTTCCAGAGGAAATAGAACTCCAGGTAAAGGAAGATAAACAAAAAAGCTCTAGGTTGAATACAAGCAAAAACAAAGATATTTATGTTATCCATTGTTTTGGCTCTCATCCTTATAACCTTTATGGATTTCCAAAAAGCTGGAAACCTAACTCACTGCAAAAAAGCGAAACAAATCCTGAAACGTTAGAAAAATAAAGAAGGCTATTAATAATAAAGAAAATGGAATTAACATCCTCTCAATAAGTTTCATACTCAAACGCCGTCTTGTGATCATTTCCCATAGGCAAAGTACAATATAGCCTCCATCTAATACAGGAATTGGAAGAAGATTCAAAACAGCTAGGTTGATACTTACTAGACCTATCCAAAACAAAGCTTCTGAAATTCCTAACGACCACCCCTTATGTAACATATGAACAATCCCTACAGGTCCTGATAACCATTGAGGATTCAGTCGGCCTACAACTAATGCTTTCATAGTACGCAAACTATCCTTAGAAATATCCACAATTAAGACATCTGGCCTAGGATTATACTTCACAGTCATATCCTTTAAAGGAATCCCTAAAGATAACCTTTGTTTTTCCATTTCTATTCTATCGAGATAGTAACGCTGTTGATCTTGATTCTTGAATCTCTTCGCCATTTCACGACGCTTATTCAAAAGATCATCGGAATAAATGCTAACCCAAGGCTTAGGCTGAACTGGAGGTAATAACCGATATTGTCCCGATTCACGTACTTCTTGAGCGCTTCCTATAGAATTAATAATCGCTAATAAATCCTGAGCATTGTAGGAATGAATAAACCGCTTATCCGCAAGGGAAGAATCCACATCCTCTAATTGCTCAGGAGTCATTTTCTGAACAATAATAGATACCTTATGATTCTGAACTAAACGTAAAATATCTGTGCTTCCACTAACGGGAGTACCATCTATAGCAAGAATACGATCTCCCAATTCCAGTTTTTCTTTCATAGAAGGAAATGGAGATTCTGGGTCGATGGGTTGTAATTCCCCTTCCACATAGCCGTAGCTATTAATCACATATGGTAAAGTATATAAAGAAGACCATTTACCCTTAATCCCAGCTTCATACTGATTATCGATAAGTTCATTCCTTACATAAGGAGAAAGGTACAGTGTACTGACTAATATTCTAGGAATACGTACTGAAAATTCCTTATTGTGACGAGAAACCTTAACAAAAGCATAAGCCTCATTTAGCATCTGTGAAACTTGCATTGGGGAAAACAATATTTCCCCATCCATCCATACTAAGCGATCACCTGGAAGCATATTCGCCGAATATAGAGGAGATTCCTTTGAAATAGGCTCCTGATGACGGTATAAAAGATAGCTAGCTCCTGCTAAAGGAATACCATTTTTATTAACATCGAATTCTGTATTGAAAGCAAAATCATGAAAAGTTTCCGAAAGATATCCAGGGTGCACTCCCGTAAATGACAAATGCCCGTCTAATAAAGCTGAAGTAATAGCATCTTTATCTGAGTAATAAGGCTTACCATTACACGTAAGAATCTCATCACCAAGAGCCAAACCTTTCTCTTTTAAAATAGGATTTACCCAACCAACAATACGAGAATACTCTGAGTATGCTTTATTTCTCCCTCCAGAAATATATAAGGCACCAAAAGCTACAAAAGCTAATAAAACATTAGCTATAGGACCAGCAGCAAGGACGAAGATTCTTTTCCATGGAGACTTACTGAAAAAACCCTGAGGTATGTCATAAACCAAGTCAGGGTCTACATCCACACCTTTTTCTCTTTTGTCCATGCCTTTGATTCGGACATATCCCCCAAATGGGAAAATACCTATACGATACTCTATATTGCCAATCTTCTTTTTATATAAAGTTGGACCAAAACCAATACTAAAACTCTCCACAGCCATGCCTACAGACTTGGCTGCCAGTAAATGACCTAATTCATGAACCAATACTAAAACCCCCAAAGCAAGGGCTGCAAGAATGAAATATATTATTGTCATATACGTACCAGGTTATATCTCTTGAGCAAGGGCTCGAGCTTCTTTATCAACAGAAAAGACATCATCTAACGAGGTGCACGAAGAAACCCTATGATTTTTCATAAGTCTTGTTAACTTATCTAAAATATCGCACCAAGCAATTTCTTTTTTCAAAAATCTTTGAACTAAGATCTCATTAGCAGCGTTAAAAAATGGTCCTAAGGATCCTTTATCTTTTAATACTTGTCTCGCCAAACCAATGCTTGGGAAACGCTCCTCATCTATAGGAAAAAATTCTAATGTTTGTTTGACAGAAAAATCCATTCCTTTATGAGGTGCTGGACAGCGTTTCGGGGTTGTTAATACATGTTGTATGGGGAAAAGCATACTAGGAGGATTCATTACAGAAAGCACCGTTCCGTCTTCAAACTCTACCATACCATGAATTAAACTTTGAGGATGAATTACAGCATCTATCTCTGCATGTTCTAATCCAAATAACCAATACGCCTCTATTATTTCTAAGCCTTTATTTACCAATGTTGAAGAATCTACGGTAATCTTAGCTCCCATATTCCATATAGGATGCTTCAATACATCCTGAATAGTTACACGGGTTAATTCTTCTTTAGATTTGTACAATAAAGGACCTCCAGAAGCTGTTAAAAATAACTTTCTGACTTCCGAGGTATCTCTCCCTTCCAAACACTGATATAAAGCATTATGCTCACTATCTATTGGCAAAATCCTAGTTTGATATTGCTTAGCAAATTCGTTGATTACTTCTCCTGCAGAAACCAAAACTTCTTTATTTGCTAATGCTAGGGTTTTCCCTGACCTCATGGCGGCAACAATTGCGGGTAAAGCGACTATCCCCGAGGATGCAGCAACAATAGTGTCTATTTCTTTAGCTGTAGCAGCAGCTAGCAATCCTTCCTCACCAAAAAATGCTTGAACTTTGGGGAACTCCTTGCGAATTTCAAAATATAGCTGTTCATCGTATACAGAAACTATAGAAGGAGAAAATTCTCGAATTTGTTCAAAAAATAGATCTCTATTATTACCGTACGAAGCAAGCGCAACCACATTGAATAAATGAGGAAGCGAGCGAATGATTGCTAAAGTCTGCTGTCCCACACTTCCTGTGGATCCAAAAATAGCTAAATGTTTCAAATAGTAACCTTAACAAATTAAAAAAATCATAACTCTTAGGTTAGAGAGTTGTCAATTCTGTATTCTTACTATCTTTTGAATAAAACTTTTTATAAGCCAGCTTCTTGCCATAATGAAATAAACAAACGACGACGTAGAAAGCCATTAGTATAAACACTGAAATACCAGAAGTTGACAATCCTACACCGTAGGATGTTAAAATTGCTCTAGAACAAGCAGGAGCAAGTAATGCAGTCAAAGCTCCAAAAATCAAAGACCAAAAAAGCATTCCACGTACGGAAACAACAAACACTTTAGCTATGAGCCCTGGAATTAATAAAAATGCTAAAGCCATTAAAACTCCAACAGCTTTAAATGCTCCTACCAAACTCGCTGACAATTGCAAAATAATCAAGTAGTCTATGATTTTCACAGGAATCCCTAAAGAAAAGGAAAATACAGAATCAAAAGAAACACAAACGAAACTACGAAATCCAACCAAAGAAACAATCAGATTAATGCAAAGGATTGTATATACAGGGAAAATATCACCTCGAGTTAAAGAATCTGCATTACCTAGAATAAGTTCTGTGCCTATGTGAGCATTACGTGTTAGAAACACTAAAAGAAGCAAACTCATTGAAAACAATAAAGAAAATACCAAGGCGGTACTTGCTTCTTCTGAGACACGAAAAATATTTCTTATAAAATAAATAAGAAAACCTGTAAGTAAAGCCGTTGAAACTGAAGCTAGGGTAAGAGTTCCTAACGACAATGCTGTTAACTGGTGAGTAAATAAACAAATACTCACAAGTCCAAATAATACTGTATGAGAAACAGCATTGGCATACATCGCCATTTTCTTCAAAACCAAAAAGGTACCTACAAATGCTCCTGAAAGAGCAATTGCTAAAAATATGATAACCTGAATGTCATCTATAAATAAATGGCCCCGAAATAGTTCTCCAGAGAAAGTTCTTGAAAAAAAGACCTGGAGAAATTGCACAAAAGACACCCCATGATATGGGGAAAACGCTCCTATCATAGTTCCTCCATAGTCTGCGGTTTTTCCGGAATTAACTTATCGTGGGGATCATAATGCGGGTTATCCAATATTTCTGTAATGGCATAATCCAATTCATCTGTTAGGACATGCTCCATTTCTTCTGCAAATCCATGCACCTCTTCTTCTTTAAATTCTAAAGAGCGTACGAGATAGCATTCCCATAATCTGTGAGCTCGCACTAATTTTTTTGCTCTACTCCTTCCCTTACCACTAAGACTCCAACGATAATCTTGACACTTTACCAAACCCTGACATTCAAGCAACCACATTCTAAACCTGGGGAAAGGCTTGGGGCCAAAATATTCTTGGTATTTGTGAGAACAAACAAAATCCCGTGCCCCCACTTCCATAAGCTGATCTTCTAACAAGTACCAAAATACTTTGAGTAAATGCTCTTGGTTCTTTGAAAATGCAAAGCGTTTTCTACGTATGTATCGCGTTACCCACCCAGATTTAGGAGAGAGGATTAAACAAAGAAAAGTTAAACAGCCTGATATAACAACAACAAGAGGGCCTGTAGGAAAAGTAATCACACCTCCATGTCCTGAAACATAGCAAGTGAAAGCTACCGAAATGTAACTTCCAAGAGCACCACATATCCCCCCAAATAAACAAGAAAGAAGAAAAATAATACTTAATCTATCAGACAATTGACGAGCTGCTAGAGGAGGGGCTACGAACATGGAAGAAATCAATATGATACCCACGGAACGCACACCGCTTACAATAACTAAAGAAATGAATATTAGAATAACACTTCCAGAAACACGCGTACTCAAACCACAAGTAGAGGCGTAATCTTTGTCAAAAATGGTAACGATAATCTGACGATACCACCACCATAACGTCGTTATAGATAGAACAAAAACAAAAGCTGCTAGTTTAGCCTCTACATAACCTAAAGTAGCTGCCTGACCATATAAATAAGCATTAATACGATTATATAACAAAGGACAGCAATCTTTCACATAGCTTGTCAAAATAACGCCTAGGCCAAAAAAAACAACAAGAACAAAACATAAAGAAGCATCTTTATGCACCCGGAGAGTTTTTTCTAAAAATACTATAATCCAATAACCAGAAATAGCTGCAAGACAGCCAAAAATAATAACTAACAGTATAGAGTCCGTAAAAAAAGAGACTTTGCAACTTAATAAAGCCCCCAAAAGTAATCCTGGATAAGAAGCATGAGAGAGACTCTCACTTAAAAGGGGCTGCCTACCTATAAGCAAAAGAGTCCCCCATAAAGCCGTTGTCATGCAAATTAAAGTAACCGCTAAAAAGCTTGATAAAAAAATAGAGTCGATAAAAATGCAATTGAGCATCTAATACGTTCCTTGTTGCTTCCCTCTAGACAATTTAAGAGTGCGATCCAATAGTTCTAACTCACAACCATAAGCTTGGAAAATGTTTTTATTAGTTAAACATTCTTCAACCGGTCCGGAACAAATAAGATGTTTATTCAACAAGATGATATGGTCAAATAATTGACGCACATGACTAAGATCATGGTGAACGACAACAACCGTGCGTCCTTGCTCTTGCAGCTCTCGCAGAACATCTACTACAGTCTGATATGAAGCCATATCTATAGCAGAAAATAATTCATCCATAAGATAAAGATCTGCTTTTTGCATAAGAGCTCGAGCTAAGAACGCTCTCTGTTGCTGACCTCCTGAAAGCTTCCCTATTTGCCGATTTGCTAAATCAGATAAACCCACCCTCTCTAAAATATTGTACGCTTCCTTACGGTCATCTGCTGTAATTCTTCCCCACATACCTTTGTACCCATAGCACCCCATAAGCACTAGATCTAGAACTGTCATTGGAAAATCCCAATCCACGCTTGCTCTTTGAGGCATATAAGCAACACGTTGATGTACTTTTTTAAACTTATTTCCAAAAAACAAAGTATGACCGGTGGAAGGTCGGATTAATCCAAGAGAAGCTTTTAAAAGCGTACTCTTCCCAGCACCATTAGGTCCTAAAACTGCTGTCAATGTTCCCTTCCTTAACAAGAAGGAAACGTGGCATAAAACATCTGAATGATCATAGTTCACACATAGGTTATGAACTGACCAAGCAATTTCATATTGTCTACTCAAGAAACAGTTCCTCCTAACTCTTCAGTAATTGTGCAAACATTGTGCTTAAAAGTATCCAAGTAATTATGTTTGACATTATCACTATATAAAGGACGACTCGCCAATCGGATGTTATGTCCCTTCTTCAAAGACGAAGCGATTTTTTTAAGTGCGTCTTGATTCAAGGTATCTTCAGGGAATATAACAGTAACATTATGCTCATGAATATAATCTACAACGAGCATAATATCCCGAATGCTAATTTGAGCCTCAGGGGATATACCTTCAGGAGAAATACATCTCTTACTCCAAACATTATTTGCGACTTCTTCTGGTGTTGCTAAGTAACGCCTTGTAAAATAGCTGAATGCGTTATGACCAGAAACTAAATATCTTGATTCTTCAGGTACTGTCAATAAACAACGCTTAGCCCAAGAATCTAGCTCCAACATTTCTTCTACCAACTCTTTAGAATTGGAAGTAAACTCTTGTTCATACTCCGGGAATTCACTAATTAAAGCTCGGGTCACCTCTTTAGCTCCTTCTGCCCAAATGCTCATATCTGTCCAAATATGAGGGTCATAAAAACCATCTTCTTCCAAAGGAGCGAATACTCCTTTAGATAGTAAGCGCGATCCAATACTTACAGTCTTAGGATTTCCTTCCAGATGTTTGCGTAAGCTTGCTGTATGTTCTAATCCAAGGCCATTACAGAAAATAATCCGGCTCATAGCCATTTTATCTTCGTCACCTTTAACCATCTCATATGCATGGGGATCTATTGATCCATCAATTAAAACAATGGGGCAAAGCTTATCTCCTACAATTCTAGCTACACAATCATGTATCATTCGATTCATAGACAATACGTAAATTCTGTTATCATCATTGCGCACTTTAGAAGAAGAGCATCCGGAAACAATAAAAACTAAAACTAAGCAGATTAACAGTTTTACTCTTTTGATCAGACGTGACAACAACATATCCCTCCTTTTCGGAAGATTATTTTCAAAAATTTAACAAAGTCAGAACAATGAAAGCCATAAGGTATACAAAATGCGGAAAAAAATCTCGTTATTTATTTAGAATAATCTGAAGAATTAATAAGAGGAACAATGAAAAGAAATCAGAAAAATGATTCTTCTCCTCTTATGAGGTTTTATAAAAGAAATAAAATATGTTTCATGAGAATGAAAAGGCTTTTAATTATAGGAAGTAAATGTTACAGCTAAAGACTTCTTGTCCTTATGATTGTTTCTTTTAAAGTTATTTATGAAACAAAACGATCTTTTCCAGGAAAATAACATTGCGAAAAAAAGCAAAATCGAAGATAAATTACGTCTCTAAATAAACAGAACTTTAATTTTATTTTTCTAAACGTTAAATCGAAAGTATGCCAAATTCTTTCTTATAAAATTTGTAAAGTAAACATCGATTAATTTTTATGAAGATTTAGCAAGTTATCAAGGTGGGTTTCATGGCCGTAGAACAGTCGAATATAAATGAAGAAGTAGAAAAACTGATCTTAAAAGCTATTAGAAAGGTCTGCGGGGATAAAGAAAACGATTTATGTCGCTATCTTCCAGGACCAAGTGGTGGCTATATGCACCATTTTACATTAAAAAAAATGAAAAGCGCCGCCCCCGAGCAATTTCTAAAAATGCTAAAAACATTTATTTTAGAATCTGATTCACCACGAGCCATTAACCCAAAACCTCGAGCTCCTAGAGGCTCTAAAAAGCGCAGAGACTTTATTAATTTTACCAAGACTGACATAGAACGCGTTTTAGAATTAGCGAGACAAGTAGGAGATAAAGATCTTTTAGCACGATTTAGCCCAAAAAAACCTCTCCCCTCTTTAAAAAGAGAGCTTATTCGTTCTATCCGCAATGGTATCGTTAGTGTTGAGCTATGGAACGCCTATGTGGAGGCAGTAAGAACCAATTCTTCAAGTCTAGATTCTTCTCAGTCTTTTGTTTAAAAGACTTTATAATCGGCTAAATAAAGTTAATATTTTAGCCGATTTGCTCTAGTCTCTCGAGTACTCTAAAAATCCTTTAAGCTCCTTATCTTGTTTTCTCTTGTCAATAGAGAAAGAAAATGGTATGCTAAAAGGCTAAAAATATTAAATTTTAATTGTTTTAAAGACTAAACCATTAATAACTTATAAATTAATAATTAAGCTATTTCAGAGGGTAAATATGACACAAACAGCGGAAAAACCTTTTGGAAAATTGCGTTCTTTTCTTTGGCCAATACACATGCATGAGCTAAAGAAGGTACTGCCAATGTTCCTAATGTTCTTCTGTATTGCGTTCAACTACACCGTATTGCGTGATACAAAAGACACTCTTATCGTAACGGCCCCCGGATCTGGTGCAGAGGCTATACCTTTCATCAAACTATGGCTTGTCGTTCCTTGCGCTGTTGTCTTCATGCTTATCTACGCCAAATTAAGCAACATTTTAAGCAAGCCAGCCCTCTTTTACACAGTTATTGCCCCATTTCTCCTATTTTTCGCTTTATTTCCTACAGTAATTTACCCATTCCGTCATATTTTACATCCAACGGATTTTGCTGATAAATTACAGGCCATCCTTCCTCAAGGATTAATGGGCTGCGTTGCAATGCTTAGAAACTGGACTTTTGCTGCATTTTATGTGCTTTCTGAACTATGGGGAAGCGTTATGCTTTCTTTAATGTTCTGGGGTTTCGCTAACGAAATTACTAAAATCAGCGAAGCTAAGCGTTTTTACGCTTTATTTGGAGTTGGCGCTAACGTAGCCTTACTAGCTTCTGGCCGTTCTATTATTTGGGCTTCTAAGCTCCGCGCTAGTGCTACAGGCAATACGGATCCTTGGGGTCTGTCTCTTTACCTATTAATGAGCATGGTTGTTATTTCCGGCGGTATTATTATTCTATGCTACTGGTGGATGAATAAGTATGTTCTTACCGACCCTAGATTCTATGATCCTAAAGAGTTAAACAAAGCTAAGAAATCAAAGCCAAAAATGACCATGAAAGAAAGCTTTGCTTACCTCGCAAGATCTCCTTACATGTTGTTATTAGCCCTCCTTGTTATTTGCTACGGTATTTGTATTAACCTCGTAGAAGTGACTTGGAAGAGCCAGTTGAAAATGCAATACCCGAATGCTAATGAGTATAGCGAATTCATGGGTAATTTCTCATTCTGGACTGGTGTTGTCTCCGTAATCGTTATGTTGTTTATCGGCGGTAACGTTATCCGTAAATTCGGTTGGTTAACAGGAGCTCTTGTTACACCAGTTATGGTATTGTTAACAGGTGTCTTTTTCTTTGTTTTAGTTATCTTTAGAGATCAAGCTTCTGGAATCGTAGCGATGTTTGGAACCACACCATTAATGCTTGCCGTTATGGTTGGTGCTGTCCAAAACATTCTATCTAAATCCACCAAGTACGCTCTCTTTGATGCGACTAAAGAAATGGCCTACATTCCATTAGACCAGGAACAAAAAGTTAAAGGAAAGGCTGCTATTGACGTAGTTGCCGCGCGTTTCGGTAAATCCGGAGGTTCTTTAATCCAACAAGGTCTCTTAGTAGTTTGCGGAAGCATTGGAGCTATGACACCTTACCTAGCAGCAGCACTCTTTGTGATTATTGCAGTATGGCTAGTCTCTGCTACCAAACTAAACAAATTATTCTTAATTCAATCTGCTCTCAAAGAACAAGAGCTTGCAGGAGAAGAAGCTGCTGTTTCCACAGACGCTGCAGGATCCCCATCAATTCAGGGAACCCCTGCTGTTGAGAACGCTTCTTCATAAGATTCAATATTAGAGATCTTAACAAAAATCCTCACTTGGAAACAGGTGAGGATTTTTTTTGTCTTTAAAAATTGTAAAAAAGTTTAATGATAACCTTCATCATCCCTATTTAGATAAGCTTCTTCTATATCTTCTAATTTTTCATAAAATTTCATACGGTGATTAAAATAGTAATGGATAGTCTTCCAAGCTTGACTTGTTTTTTGATTTATCAGGCTTTTGTATCGGGAACATTTTTACATTCAGAATAAGTTGCTAAAGCAATATTAGACTCATACCTAAGACTATTTTCATTAATCAAATCTCCTAAAAAAGACCTTGCTAGTATGCGCATACCTCCATTAGTAGCAGATCGGTCTACCCAACATAAAAACTGCCAAGAAGCAAGCGATGTTGATCGAATAAGTTATAGTTGCTTCCAAGACATGCCATGTAAACATATTCGAAAAAGAAGGTTATTCATACTCTCCTCTGTAAATTCTACACCTAGTTCAGAGAACACCCTCATCTTCTCCTTGTCGCTCACGTATCTGCCATAGTCTCTTTGAGCACTAATTAATAATCTATCTGCTATAACCGCTACCTCTTGGAGAGGCCCTAAGTATTATTTTCTAGGTGATTCATTAGGCAAGAGTATTCTTCTTATTCGTTCAATTCTTGAACCACTCCCTAAAAGATTGAAGAAGGAAAATCGTGGTTTGTTCAGTTCCTGATGTAATAGGTGGACGTATTGAATCTAATTCACAAAACCAATAGATTCCAGAATACCAGAGATTGTATTTTTCTAAATTTTCTCTTAACTATATAAAACGCTTCATTCAATATAGAGGGAAATTTTCTATTAATAAGTTATTTAAGCTTGAAAGGTGTTGTCCGTTAATTTCTCTGTTTAAATTATCAAAACCAAAATCGTCAAAAATCTTCCTTAATTGAGGAGATAGTTTACATAGATTATTTCGAATTGATGTGTCATGAGATGCTCTACAATCATGCATATAGATTAATAACTCCCTAAAATTAGCAAGTTTTAAGTCTTGCGTAGTTACTAAATCAACAAATACCTTACGAAATTCTGATTTAATTACACAACGAACTCCAAAAGGAATATGATCGTATTTAGGTTGAGAATATTTAATGATAACCTGAGCTGTAACAAGCGATAAAATAAACCAGCCCATGCCTCTACATAGTAGTGAGATAATGATATTTATAGATGAAGGTAATATCGATAAAAAATAAGACCTGAAATAATAAATACAAGACTCAAAATAATTAGTATTATTATTCGAGATGTTGTTGGTCTCTTTATTTGCATGTATCGACAAACTATTTCTTCCTTTGGAAGTGTTAGAGAGTCAAAAAGATTGGAAGCTTGCATATGTCATACTAAATAAAAAACAAGATTATAATTATAAATGCCACATATTTATAATATACTCCGGTTAAAAACGATAAAACGTATAAACTACAAACACAACAGCTATTCTATTTTTGATTTCTGAAACAAATTAAACTCACCTTCTTGCATTTCAGTTCTAGTAATATTGACAACTAACGATACTCAGTCTAACATGGCTCTCTCTGAAATTGACAAGACCCATCCTGTATTTTGAAAGAGTATAAGCTAGAAAACATTCGAAACTTTTCTATTATTGCGCATATTGACCACGGAAAATCTACAATTGCTGACCGCTTACTTGAAAGTACAAGTACAGTCGAGCAAAGAGAAATGCGTGAGCAGCTTCTTGATTCCATGGATCTAGAAAGAGAGCGTGGTATCACAATCAAAGCGCACCCGGTGACTATGTATTATAAATACAATGGGGAAGTTTATCAGCTTAACCTTATAGACACTCCTGGCCACGTGGATTTTTCTTATGAAGTATCACGATCCTTAGCTGCCTGTGAGGGAGCTCTTTTAATTGTTGACGCAGCTCAAGGTGTGCAAGCGCAAAGTTTAGCTAACGTTTATCTAGCCTTAGAACGTGACTTGGAGATCATTCCTATTTTAAATAAGATTGATTTACCAGCAGCAAACCCTGAAAAAATCCGAAAACAAATAGAAGATTACATAGGGTTAGATACTACACATGCGATCGCCTGCTCAGCAAAAACTGGGGAAGGAATTTCTGAAATTCTTGAAGCAATTGTTGAATTAATCCCCCCACCTAAATCTCCTGAAGCAACTGAATTAAAAGCTTTGATTTTTGATTCTCACTATGACCCTTATGTAGGTATCATGGTGTATGTCCGTGTGATTAGCGGAGAAATTAAAAAAGGTGATCGCATTACCTTTATGGCAATAAAAGGATCATCATTTGAGGTATTAGGCATAGGAGCTTTTCTTCCCGAAGCAACGTTAATTGAGGGATCTTTACGAGCAGGTCAGGTAGGTTATTTTATAGCCAACTTGAAAAAAGTTAAGGATGTAAAAATTGGTGATACTGTAACTACAGTAAAACATCCTGCTAAGGTGCCTTTAGAGGGATTCAAAGAAATCAATCCTGTAGTATTTGCTGGTATCTATCCTATTGATTCTTCAGATTTTGATGCTTTAAAAGACGCTTTAAGCCGTTTACAACTTAACGATTCTGCTTTAACAATCGAACAAGAAAGCAGCCATTCTTTAGGCTTTGGTTTTCGCTGTGGGTTTTTAGGACTACTGCATTTAGAGATCGTTTTTGAAAGGATCATCCGAGAATTTGACATCGACATTATTGCTACAGCCCCAAGTGTAATTTATAAGGTTATCTTAAAAAATGGCAAAACTTTGTTCATAGATAATCCTACAGCCTATCCAGATCCCTCGATTATAGAACACATGGAAGAGCCTTGGGTACATGTCAATATCATTACACCACAAGAGTACTTAAGTAGTATTATGAATCTATGTTTGGATAAACGTGGTATATGCTTAAAAACAGAAATGTTAGATCAACACAGGTTAGTGCTTTCTTATGATCTTCCTTTAAATGAAATTGTCTCTGATTTTAACGATAAATTAAAATCTGTAACTAAGGGTTATGGATCTTTTGATTATCGTTTGGGAGATTACCGTAAAGGATCTATCATCAAACTTGAAATCCTAATCAATGATGAACCTGTTGATGCTTTTTCTTGCCTTGTACATAGAGATAAAGCTGAAGCACGCGGAAGAAGTATCTGTGAAAAGCTTGTTGATGTTATTCCTCAACAACTTTTTAAAATTCCTATCCAAGCTGCTATCAATAAAAAAGTAATTGCTAGGGAAACAATTCGCGCTCTTTCTAAGAATGTGACTGCAAAGTGTTACGGCGGTGATATCACGAGAAAACGTAAACTCTGGGAAAAACAGAAAAAGGGTAAAAAGCGGATGAAGGAATTTGGGAAAGTCTCTATTCCAAACACGGCTTTTATTGAAGTTCTCAAAATAGATTAGCAAGCTTTAAAGATGCATTAAAATGCCCTTCCAATAAGGAGGCTTAGGGTTTTTACTTTATATATTCCCCTGGATTCTACTCTAGACACGTAGAATCGACCAAAAAAAAGCTGTGTTGTAAGTTATCCCTAAAGATAACAAGAGAGTTGCACAAAAAATAAACTTAGGTCAACGCTCTCGTATTTTCTCAAATTATTTTACGATAGTTGTTGTTTTTGCCCCTATCCAATCTGTATGATAGAATTCCCCTCGAGGTCTATCCTTACGTTCATAAGTATGGGCTCCGAAATAGTCTCTTAATCCTTGAGCTAAAGCTATTGAAGAGTCTTTTGTTCGATAACCATCATAAAATGTCAATGCAGCTGCCAAACAAGGAATGGGATATCCTGAACCCACACCATAGGCAACTGTTCTTCGCCAACCTGGTTCGGAATTTTGTAATACAGTCTTGAAATAGGTTTGTAAAATTAACGAAGGAGCTTCCGGTTCATTTTCGAAACCTTTATGGATAGCATCTAGAAAAACACTTTGGATAATGCATCCCCCTCTCCACAATAAGGCTAACTCTCCAAAATTTAAATTCCATTGATGCTCTTCAGATGTTTGTTTCAATAACATGAATCCTTGAGCATAACTTATGATTTTCGAAGCGTATAGCGCTTGAAAAACATCTTCAATAAAAAGATGGGGGTCTCTAGGTTTTTCAAAAACGATAGGAACACCCGGAAGTTCTTGAGCAGCTCGCTCACGAATAGTTTTCCAAGAAGAAAGGAAGCGAGCTAATACAGATTCGATAATTAGCGAAAGGGGAACGCCTGAATCAATAGCATCAATAGCAGTCCAACGCCCTGTTCCTTTTTGTCCAGCAACATCTAAAATGGTATCAATAACTGGGGAGCCATTGGGGTCTTTTAAAGAGAGAACTTCCACAGAAATTCTCATCAGGTAACTTTCTAATTCACGTGTATTCCATTCAGCAAAAATAGCTGATACAGCTTCAGGAGATATATCCAAACGTGCTCTTAATAAGCCATAAGCCTCACAAATTAACTGTATGTCCCCATATTCTATGCCATTATGTACAGTTTTTACATAATGTCCTGCGCCTCCGGGGCCAACCCAGCAGCAGCAAGGGTTCCCGTTAACCTTAGCAGAAATACCTTGGAAGATAGGTGCTATTGCCGGCCAGGCATCACTATTCCCTCCTGGCATAATAGAAGGTCCATAACGAGCGCCCTCTTCTCCTCCAGAGATGCCCATACCTATGAATAATATGCCTTTTTCCTTAAGATCACGGCATCGTCTTTCTGAATCTTTATAATAACTATTACCTCCATCGATGATAATATCACCAGCTTCAAGATAAGGTAGCAGCAAATCAATACTTTGATCCACAGGAGTTCCTGCTTTAATCATCAGCATGATTTTTCTAGGACGTTTTAAAGAACGCACGAAAGATTCTAATTTTTCGTGTCCTTGAAGTTTTGGGCTTTGAGAATGTTCTTGAAGAAACTCTTGAGTTTTCTCTGGACTCCGATTATAGACAGACACAGAGAAACCATGGTCGATCATATTCAACACAAGATTTTTCCCCATTACAGCTAAACCAATTAGCCCAATATCCGCATCTGATTTCTTTGCCACCAATTCTCCTCCACACTTAAATTAGACGCAAAACTAGTTTTTTCTTCTTTCCCTGTGCTAATAAAACATATTGATCGAAACACACCTGAGTTTCTTCAAAAACACTTTGTTCATTCTCAATAGGTTCACTATTCACATAGAGACCTTTCTGCTCGATCAATCTTCTAGCTTCTCCTTTAGAACCACAGACCCCTAATTCAACAAAAAGATCTATCCACCGTTTGCCGAGTGCCTGTGTTCCTTCTAAAGAGACTCCCTGGCCCATAGCAATAAGATCTTGAAAATCCTTCTCAGAAACTGAAGATACTTTACCAGGATGTATACTTTGTGTGACTATCTGAGCTTCTCTTAGTCCATCTTCACCGTGTATAGAAGTTACTATAGTTTCGGCAACAAACTTTTTCACAGCTAATGGATCTAATAAAAATTTTTGATCTAGATCAAAAATTTCTTCATTACTCAATAAAGTTAATGTACGTGCTACTTTAGGCACTTCTTGATCTGGTAGCCTTAAAAAGTACTGATATAACTCATAGGCAGATGTTAGCTTAGGATCTAACCAAATCGTTCCTGACTCTGTCTTCCCAATCTTCTTACCTTGGCTATTCGTTAACAATGGATAAGTCAAACCATAAGCCTGTCCCAATCCACGACGACGAATATAATCAATTCCTGAAGTAATATTTCCCCATTGATCACTTCCTCCGCATTGCAAACGTACCCCATACTTCTCAAAGAGATAAGCAAAATCATATGATTGCAAAAGCATGTAGCTAAATTCAGTATAGCTAATGCCCTCTTCAGACTGAACACGCTGTTTGACCGTATCCTTACCCAGCATAGCGCCTAGTCTAAAATGCTTCCCTACGTCTCGCAGGAAATCTATCATAGTAGTTTCTTTAAACCAATCCATGTTATTCACTATTTGCAATCCGGGTAAATAGTGAGAGAGACATTCTGAGAGTTTCTGGCTATTATAGGCGACTTGGCTTTCCTCAAGTAGGGTACGTTCTATGCTTTTCCCTGAGGGGTCTCCTATCATTCCGGTAGCAGAACCTACAAGAGCCACAGGAGTGATACCAAAGCTAGCCATCCTACGCAAAAAGCATATCCCTATCCAATGTCCTATATGAAGAGCAGGAGCTGTAGGATCAAATCCAAGATAGGCAGAGACTGGGGCGCTTACGCTATCTAATCCTGAGGAAAAATCTTCGAGAATTCCCCGATCTTGCAAGTGTTTTATAAAATCCCGCATCGCAATAACAAAAAATCTTAATAATTGAAAGACTATCTTAACGATCAGTACTCTTATATGCAAGATTCCTTAGGAATTTACTCTAGAAAAAATAAACGGATAAAAAATCTATTTTAATTTAAAATAGATTAGTTCTTTTACGTAAAGGTATTTTAATAATGATAAGCCCAACTTTAGAAAATACTTCTTTTATCGGCCGTTTACCAAACAAAGCAGCGAATTTTGTTCACTCCACAATTTTTTCTCGTATTATTTCTGTAGCTCTTATTACTCTAGCTATTATAGCAACAGTAGGGAGTTGTGTGGCAATGATACTTACTTTGAACCTTTGGTTCGCATTACTAAGTGTTGTTGGGGGAATCTTATTAGCTCTTGGAATTATGAGCATCTTCACGTGGACTGTGAAACAACAAGCAGAGAGAATTCCTTAAAGAAAAGCAGATAAAGCGGCTCGGAGTTTGATAAGGGCTTTGGAATGAATCTGGGATACTCGTGATTCGCTAACTCCTAGAATCTTTCCAATTTCCTTAAGAACTAGCTCTTCATAGTAATATAGAGCCATCACCTTTCTTTCTTTCTCTTCTAGGCCCTCTATAGCACTTGCTAAAAATGAAGAAAACTCCTTTTTGTCAACAATGTCGTACCCTGTTTCTGCTCTTTCATCAGCAATTCGTTCTTCTAGAGCTACACCAGATTCACCTTCAGATAATGAGGGTCTTTCCTCGTTTAAAGAAATAATCAATGCGGGCCGTGCTGAAGCAAACCAGCAAGAAAGCTCTTGTTGAGAAATTTGGAAATACTCACAAAGATCACCATCAGTAGGCTCTCTCCCTAGTGACAGACGCAAGGCATCCATAGCATCAGCAAGCTTATTTGCCTTTTGATGTACGCTTCTTGGCACCCAATCTTGCTTCCTTAAATCATCGATTATCGCTGCTTTAATTAAAAATAAAGCATACCCCTCAAAACGACGACTTTTCTCAGGATTAAAGCGTTCTACAGCGCGAACTAACCCCTCAACTCCAGAAGCATAAAGATCCTCGGTTTTGACATGGGAAGGCATACCCGAAATCAAGCGATGAACTACACACTTGACTAAATGCAGGTAAAAATCAATCAGAGTATCTCGATACTCGATTTCTTGAGTTTCCCAATACAGTTCCCAGATCTCAGAAATGTTTTGCGTGTTTTGTGTTTTCACAAATTTTTTTCTTCAATAATTATTTTAAGATTAAATAAAAAAATTATTTTAAACAACAATCTAATTGAAATAATTTATTCATTTTAATTAGATTAATTTCACAATTAAAGCGTCAAAACTTCGTCTGAGACTGATCCCAACAAAGAAATTGGGATTTCTTCTGGAAGTTCGTTATGTGATAAAACAAGTAGGTCTGGAAAGTGAGGTTCTATCATTTTCCTTAATTCAAAACGTGATTCACATCCTGTAATGATAGCGCGGAAGTCACCTCCTTCCGACTGCTTTAAAAGATTCTGCACTTGGTGAATAACCTTATCACACATTAATGGATTAGATTTTGAATATAAATCACCTATCATTCGTTCTACATGAGAGTCTACGGTGATGACCTCTAAAGAATTTTGCTTATCCCAGAGGGCTCTTCCTATATGTTTCCCTAGGTATTTTCTAATTTTCTCGGCTAATACCTCTAGGCTTTCTTCTGGGGATCCATATAACGCTATTGCCTCCAACATCTTAGGGAATAACCTCAAAGATACGCGTTCTTTAACCAGAGATTTTATTAAAAAGAGTAGGGAATTTTCAGAAATTTTCTTTGGAATAATCTCATCAATAGAGATCCCTAAAACATTGTGGGCCTCTCTTATAAGAATTCTAATATACTTTCCATGAATTGCCTCTGGGACTAGATTTCTTAATATTGGCAAAAGATAAAGTAATGAAACTTCTTTCAGATAGAAATGCTGACCAAAACAACTCAAAGACGCTTGTTTCTCACAATAAAAAATCCTTATCTCTTGGTGCAGAAATACTCCTGTTTCGTTGAAGATTTCTTCTCGTGCTTGGTTATATAGCTCCTGAGGATTCTCTCCTAAATAATCTGTAGGAAGATAAAGGCGGATATGTTGGAATTGTTCAGATATAATCTCACGATCCTGAATATTTACGGATTGTTTATGCATAACGAACAATGCAATTACAAAAGCAATAACAGGAGCTTTAGGAGTGCCTGGGATAAACAATAGAGAGGCAAATAAAAGAGCTATCGTTCGAAAATGAAGTCGTGCCTGTGCGTAATAATCTATCATATACTCAAGGAGAGATGCTTTTTGCCCGACCTTGGAGATCAAGGTAGCCGCAGCACACGATGTGATTAGTGCAGGCACCTGACTTACTAAAGAGTCTCCTACCACAGTTAGCCATAAACTTTCTGGCTCTCCACCTAAAGAATAGGAAAAATAGGCAGCCGCTATAGAATTTACAATGAGTAAAATACAGCTAACAACGGCGTCTCCTTTTACAAAGCGAAATACTCCCTCCATAGAAGAAAAAAAATCACTTTCTTCGAAAAGATCTTGTTTTTGTTTTTCAACATCTATCCCGGAGGCCCTTCCGGATAAGAGATCAGCATCTAGAGACATTTGCTTGCCTGGAAGTGCTTCTAACACAAATCTTGCTCGGACTTCTGCGACTCTTTCTGATCCTTTAGCAATGACAAGAAAATTTACTAAAAAAAATAAACAGCAAGCAGCAACTCCTGCCCCTAAACTCCCTAAGGAAAAAAAATTCCCTAAAGAAAAAATCATTGGCGACGCCCAACCAGAGGACAAAATCAATCGAGTTGAAGCAAGATTTAATCCCAAACGAAATAAACAAAGGTATAAAAATAACGCAGGGAATAACCTAGCTTCAAGGCTTGATTTTAAAGAAAACACCCAAAATACAAGGGTTAGCGATAGGATAAAGTTGATACACAAGCCGGTATCTAAAAGTATCTGAGGTAAAGGAATCAAAAAAGAAAGAAGAATACTTAGAGGAATGAGAGCCACTCTCCATAATTTCTCTTGTTTGCTTGTCACCAAGCGCCTCCCTTATGAGACTCTCTTATTTTCTTCAATAACGACAAAAAAGATATATCTTCAAGCAAAACTCGTAGGTCAAACATTCACGAATTTTAATTTATGTTTATCTTGTAGACTATTTTATTCTGTGCTAACGTCTTTATTTCTTAGAGACATTTGCTCGGAGTATAGCGCAGCCTGGTTAGCGCGGTTGCTTTGGGAGCAATAGGTCGGGGGTTCGAATCCCTCTACTCCGAATTGTTAGTCTCTTTAGTAAAAGATTTTCAGGAAATCACAAATGGCAAAATTGATCGTTGCATCCGAAGACGAAGTACAAGAGTTTGAACTCAAAGATGGTTCTAGCATCGCAGAGCCTTGTGAATCTTCAGGGGTTCCTTTTGCATGTACAGAAGGTGTGTGCGGAACTTGTGTTATCGAAGTTATAGAAGGAAAAGAGAATCTTTCTAGTTTCACTGAAGAGGAAAAAGACTTTCTTGGGGAGACTCAAGATTCTAACGAACGCCTAGCTTGTCAGTGTAAAATTAACGGTGGTTGCGTTAAAGTTACTTTTTAAACTCTGTCTCTTTAAAAAATTACAAACGCTAAGATATTTACTTATCCTTGGTTGTGTGTGTATATAGAGTTTTCCTTAGAGGGAAGAAATCTTGAAAAAAATCCCTATGCTCTAAGCCAAGAATGTTTTAAAATATTAATAGTTTTTAGTTTTAAAAAAAATTAATATTTTATGTCTCAACCTATCAATAGTTATGAGTCGTCTCAGTTTGTTTCTCGGGCTTCTACAGCACCATGCAATAGAAATTGTATTCCAGTCCTAGCAACAATAGCAGGTTTGGCCTTTGTTGGAGCTGTAACAACTCTTGCTTTGGCTATTGTTTTTTCGATGCCGACCTTGTCTGCCGCAGTAGTAATCTTCTCTATAATGGCTGTGGCATGTTGTATTCTTCTCAAAAGAAGATCAGAAATATCCACGCCAGACCTTTCCCCACCTCTTTCTTTCCAACCAGAAGATCTATCAACACCGGAGCACTCTCCTCCTCCCTCTCCAATATTCCATGATCTTCAGGATGTACCAGGATCTCCAACTCCCCGACCTCGGGTTCTGCCTACAGCTGCAGCGGTTCCTTTGCAAACTGTCCCGAACCCTAGGGAATTACTTGAAAGTTTGACAAAACTCCAATTCCGACAAGCTATCAATACCCCTCAATTTGATCCTATCGACTCAAATACCACTTTCTCGGGATGGCAGGTCCCTAATACTGAAACAGTACTTGTCTCTACATGCGGCGACATTACCAAACCTAGATTCCTCACAAGAGATCTCACCCCTATGCTAGTAAATGCCGCTAACGATACTATGTACAGATTTGGCGGAGGAACTAATCATGCCTTTACCCAAGCAGTAAGTTATCAAGGATGGCAAAATTCCACCGAAGGCAAAACATGTTTAAATATTGGCGAATGTACTGCGGGTAAGTGGATAAATATAAACGGTACAACCAATGACGGGGACTCGTCGGCTCCAGCATTACTAGCACAACTTTTAGGACCAACAGCTAATCAGCTGAATAATGACGCACTCAGATGCTATGAGACCGTAACCACAGCCTACGAAAATTGTTTAGCTAAAGCTGTGGAAAAAGGTGCCAAATATGTTCAGTTACCCCTTATCTCATCCAGTATTTTCGCTCCTTCAGCAAATCTATCAGGAGGCACAGTGCGAGCTAAATGGATAGAAGCTATTAAAGCGGCCTTAGTAACTGCTGTTACGAATTTTGCTAGGCAAAATCCAAATTCTCAAATGATTGTTGTTGTCACAGATATCGCTAATCCTCCCTTAGGCTAACATAAGATAACATTGTCATGGATCTACAACAAGTATGTGTTATAGATCCATGGTGTCATCTTATAACACCAAGATCCTTTCCTTCTTATTGCTCCTAGAAGCAAAATCTCTTGATATTTTGTTATAGAAAACTTGCTAACGTTGTTTTTATATTTCTACCTATAAGTACTTGAATAAACGTACACCAGGGCTTGTAAGGCACATTTAAGATGAACTATAACAGCTCAACTTCTGAATAAAATCCAAGTTGCCAACTTTGTTGTATTATCTTTAAAATTGAGAAAATCTTTGTCTCTACTTCAAGCTTAGTATTTTTTAATGATATCGCGAAGACTGCTCAAAAATTAAAGCATCCTTCTTTACAATAATATGATATCCGATCTCACTGCTGCATCTTTCGAATACATACAATCCTATCCTGAAATATCCCCCCAAAAAAGTAGCATAGCATCAAGAATCCTTCCTATTATTACTATGCTTGTCTTCGCTTACCTAGCTATACTCGCAGCTATTATTTCTTCTGTAGTTACAGGAATATTACCTCTGTTCTCTATTTGTGGCTTCGCACTTCCTCTTCTTCTTGCATCTCTATTTCTTCTTAGGAACGCCTCTCAACAGAAACCGCAAAAAAAAGATGTGACACCTCTTCCAGATGCGCCACTCTTAATTGAAATCAATGAAAACACAAAGCATACAAAAATTTTAGAGCAGTTCTGTGAAGTAGTTAATACCTGGAATACCTTACCGCGCATCTTTGGAGAAACTACCCCTTCCCTATTAAATAAGGTTTGGAAAATTAACAACTCAAAAACAGTTCTCTTTGCGACTACAGGAACTATTTATTCCCCACGTATTCATTGCTGTTGCAATCTCATGATCGTATTAGAACGGAATACGCAACTTTCAAACTTAGGAACTTTAAACATCTCTTACGAAATTCCTATAGAGATGCAGGAAAGTCAATGCGTCTCCATGCCATGGGAAAACTCCGATGGCTCTAGCAACAAGAAACAACTAGGATTACCTAATTTCCTAGGCATCATTCAGGAGCCTAATCCCGAACTCTATAATCACAATCCCGTTATTGCCTTTGCCCTAGCAAAAGCTGCCTATACTAACTGCCTAAACGAGGCTATCAGACAGGATGTGGACATGATTCAAATTCCCCTAATTTCCACTGCACCTACTCAACTCTCCTCAAATCCTCAAGCAGCGGCTGATTGGAGAGCTGCTATACAAACAGGTTTGGTTGCCGCATTAATCAATTTTGCAACCTCACAGCCTGAAACCATTATGAACGTCGTTATTGTTAGTTCCCCAGGATTAGGACTTCCGTTGTGAAATATTAAATATTGTAAACTACTTATTTCCAACGGATAATAAATAATATTAAATAAAACTATTACTTTCATTTAAAAAATATTTATAATTTTAATTATGTCAGATGAAAAAATTTCTTCGGGTAATAATCCATTACCCCCACAACAACTATTTAATTTAAATCCTAAGCAGAGATTCCCCGTAAAAAGTTATCTGAATAGGGTTTTATATAACCCAAACACTCGAGAGACTACTCGAAAAGTGCTTGCGATCATAGGCGGACTTGCTTTAGCTGGCGGAATTGCTTGCGGGATTACTCTCGGAGTCCTTGGAGCCCCCGGCTTAGTGATTGCTACAGCTATTGGCGTTACCTTAGGAACTATTTTATTAGGAGCCTCCATTGCGCTTCTACCAAACAAGATGAAAAAAGATATTAGGGGAAAAATAAAAAACGTTTTAGAAGCAAATAGGTCTTATGACTTCCTGTCTACCGATCTTGCCAACTCTTTAAAAGCAAATTTTAAAGAAAGCTCATCACTACCCAAAAATATGCAAGCCCCTGGAGTTGAAGATATCGACGTCTTCACAGCAAAAAACAACGCCCAAGTCAAGCTAGTAACTTTTACAACTCCATCATTCCTATCTTCTATTACTGATCACGGCAAAGGTGTATCGCGGGTTTGTTTCATACCTCCAGAAGCAAATCTGACTCATCCCAAAACTATTCGGAATGGTTCTTTAGATTTATTTAAAATAGAAATCGGAAATCGTGGTTGGAATACAAATTTAGCAGAATTTGCCAAAACACCTAAAACACCTGCAGGATGGTCACGCAGTTCTTGGAGCGACATCGCAGAATATTCGACAGATGACAGTCCTCAATACCTAATTAGTGTGTGGAACCCCTTCGGAAATTACCCAAAAACGGCTAATGAACAACTAGAACACACACGCCACCCTCTTTATGGGAGGAAAAGTTTTGATAGTCAAAAAGAAATGTTTGTCCGTTTCTTTAAATCACTAGTGGCTAGTGGTGTTCATAGTATTAGCATTTATGGAAACGATCTTTTGTTCCCTAAAAATCATCTTGATGCCCCCTATATTGACATATTTGCACCACTTGATAGTGACTTTGAAAGTAGAGTTGCCACAGCACTATCCTCAGCCTTAGCTGAAATAGCACGAGACTCCAAGAGTAACCTAACTGTTTGTCTCTATGGTATAGGAGGTAACCCTCTACACAAACCCAAACCTTTATCTCACAATCAAAGTGATATTGATGATTTTGAAGAAGACAATTAAGGTCTTCTTCTTAAAAGGAGCACAACCTCCATCTTTTTTGATTTTTTCTCAAAGAATGGTTGTGCTGCCCTAGAATTCTATAAGTCCTTCAACATAAGTTTTTTACCACAATTAAAACGACGACTTTAAAAACAAAAACATGATTGCAAAACTTAAGTTTTTATTTTCTTCTAAAAAACTTCTTTACTGAATCTATATTTTTATTTTTGATGAATACTCTCAAATGGTCTAAAATTTATTTGCGCTTTTCTTTTAAAGCGCTTTTTGGCCCTATTTATAGTAGCCATTGTAGAATTATTTTAGGTTTTTATGATTAATCCCCCCGCCCAAAAACAAGCTGCTAGACGTTACACGCACTCTGTCAAAATTGGGAATCTTTATGTAGGTAGCGACCACTCGATAAAAACACAATCAATGACAACAACACCTACAGCGGATGTTAATGCTACGGTTGCGCAAATTTGTGCCTTAGTAGAAGCTAGGTGTGAAATTGTTCGTGTTACTGTACAAGGGATGAAAGAAGCTCAGGCATGCGAACATATAAAAGAACGTTTGATTGCCTTAGGAATGGATGTCCCCCTTGTAGCTGATATACATTTCTTTCCTCAAGCAGCGATGCATGTCGCAGATTTTGTAGATAAAGTCCGTATTAACCCAGGAAACTTCGTTGATAAACGCCACATGTTCACTGGGAAAACATATACAGATAAACACTATGCGGATAGCCTTCTTCGATTAGAAGAAAAATTCTCTCCTCTTGTTGAAAAATGCAAGCGTCTAGGGAAAGCAATGAGAATTGGAGTGAATCACGGATCTCTTTCCGAACGTGTTATGCAACGTTATGGCGATACCATTGAGGGTATGGTTGTTTCAGCACTTGAGTATATTGAAATATGTGAAAAGCTTGATTATCATGATGTTGTTTTCTCTATGAAATCTAGCAACCCTAAAGTGATGGTTGCTGCGTACCGCCAGTTAGCTAAAGATCTTGATGCCCGTGGCTGGCATTATCCTCTACATCTAGGGGTTACTGAAGCAGGAATGGGAATGGATGGAATTATCAAATCCGCTGTTGGCATAGGGACTCTTCTCACAGAAGGTTTAGGTGATACCATTCGTTGTTCTTTAACAGGGTGTCCGACAGAAGAAATCCCTGTTTGTGAAAGTTTATTAAGACATACAGCGACATACCTTAGTCTTCCTAAGAGAAATAACCCTTTTGCTTTAGAAAATTCTGAAAGTTTCGTCAATGCTGCCAGGAAAATCACAAAAACAACCCCCTGGGGATCTGTCTATGGTGTTTTTATTAAACTGAATGAAGATCATATCCTAAGTACCACAGTTGAACATCTACTTGAGCAGTTAGGAATCAACCCTACAAATGGGAAAAAAGATTTCACAGCTCCTGATGGTGTGGTTGTGCCGAAAAGTTTTATCGGCACTTCGATTCTTGAAAAATTAGAACAGCATTTAATTATTTTCCATCATCATGAAGTTCCCTGCCTTTATGATTATAACAAAGAGATTTGGAATCAGGAGGAAGTATTAAGTTCGCCTTTCGTGCACTTTCACGCCTCACCTCCGTTTATTCACAGTACAAGAGGGTTCTTTGAAAAGAAACAATGTGAGCAACAACCTGTAAAGTTGGTATTTTCAAAAGATCTCGATGATGAATGTGAAGCAGCAGTTGCTATAGCTACAGAATTCGGAGCACTACTCCTTGATGGTTTAGGAGAAGCTGTAATTTTGGATCTTCCTAATATTCCACTTACCGTAGTTCGAGAAATTGCCTTCGGCACCTTACAAAGTGCTGGCGTACGTTTAGTAAAAACCGAGTACATCTCATGTCCTGGATGCGGAAGAACTCTCTTTGACCTTCCTGAAGTGACAAAACGTATTCACGACAAAACAAAACATCTTGTAGGATTAAAAATTGCCGTTATGGGATGTATTGTTAACGGCCCAGGAGAAATGGCAGATGCTGATTTTGGATTTGTAGGATCTAAAACCGGCATGATCGATCTCTATGTAAAACACACATGCGTGAAAGCGCATATCCCTATGGAAAAAGCTGAAGAAGAGCTTGTGCATCTTCTGCAAGAACATGGTGTATGGAAAGATCCTGAATGAGACATTTTTATCTATGGCACAATCTACTACCCCAGATAACCACCTAAATATACTAACTTTCCCAGAACTCTCTCACCTCCCCCTACGTCATGGATTGTTCCCTAAACAAACAGATGCAGAAGGCTACGTCTATGTTCCTAAAAATGATGAGATCCGTAAAGCTCTAGGTGCTGAACGTTTTTGTGATCTCCATCAAGTGCATAGCACAAGTTTACGTCATGCTACATATACAACCCCTTCAGGATGCCCTGCTGACGGATTGTATACTCATGATCCTCTGCTTTCTCTGCACATCCGACATTCTGACTGCCAACCAGCAATTTTTTATGATCCAGAAAATCATGTCGTTGCTAATGTACATTGTGGATGGCGAGGACTTGTTGGAAATATCTACGCGGTAACTGTAGCTACATTAAAACGTGTATATAACTCCTGTCCCCAAGATTTAATTGTTGTTATAGGTCCTTCTCTAGGCCCTGATTTTGCTATTTATCCCGATTATAGAGAGCTTTTTCCTCCGAGCTTTTTTGCCTTCATGCCAAAGGAAAATCATTTGGACTTCCGTGCGGTAGCGAGAAAACAGTTGCTGGACCTTGGAATCTCAAGTTCTAAAATTACGATTTCTGAAAGGTGTACATATACCGAACATGAGATTTTCTTCTCTTCTCGGTACCGCAACTACTATTCAGAACCTAACGTGATAGATACACCTATAAAAAAGAACAACGTCACTGCTGTTCTTCTTCTTCCTAGATGATCCTATTATTTTAAAAATCAAGTAACCTTTCTGGTTGTTCTATAGCATCTTTGATCTTGATAAGAAAACCAACCGCCTCTTTACCATCAATGATACGATGGTCATAGCTAAAGGCAACATACATCATGTCCGCAATGGCGATTGTATTATCGATCACTACAGGGCGCTTTTCTATTTTGTGCATTCCCAATATTCCCACCTGCGGAGGATTGATAATAGGCGTAGAAAGTAAGGAACCATAAACCCCACCATTTGTAATAGTGAAACTTCCTCCTTCTAACTCCGGAAGAGAAATTAAACCATCTCGAGCTCTATTTGCCAAATCTGCAAGTTTCATTTCAATGTCACCACTAGAGAGTTTATCGCACTCACGAATCACTGGGACAACAAGACCACGTTCTGTTCCTACAGCAATGGAAATATCGTAATACTGGCGATAAACAATATCATCGCCATCAATATACGCATTTATACGAGGATAAACCTTCAGCGCTTCAATAACAGCTTTTATGAAAAAGGACATCAAACCTAGTTTCACATTATAGCGAGAAGAAAAGGCCTCTTGTTTTTCCTTCCGAAGTTTCATCAGAGGGGTCATATGAATCTCATTGAATGTTGTTAACATTGCTGATTCATGAAGAGCTGTAACTAAACGTCGAGAAATCGTTTTGCGTATTGATGACATACGCTCACGAACCTCATTTTTGGCTCCAGAACGTTGTGGTTCTTCTTGCATTTTCTCACGTAAAGGAACAAATGTCTTTCCCTCAGCAGGAGGATTGTGAACTGTAGACCTCGGGAAACAAATGATCTCGGCATCTACTGTCTCCTCTACTGGAGTTTCAGAAACAGATTCATTAGCATCATAGATCTTAGCAACAATTCCACCGACGGCAACAACATCTCCTTCAGCGACAGACCAAACAATCCTTCCAGATATAGGAGCATAGATAAGCTGATTTACCTTCTCGCTTTCGATCTCCATAATACCTTGATTCTCCTGAACCAGACTCTCTGAAGTCACTAAAAGAGAAGCTATTGTTACTTCGCTTATGGATTCAGCGACATTTGGAATGCGTACTTCTGTGATCATACATTACCTAAAGAAAACAATGTTTCCATTAATGTTAAAAATTCTTGTTGGCTAAGACGTGCAGAACCCGTAGCTGTTGAACTACTTCTTGGTCTGCTAACGCACTTTAATTTTTTAGGGAAAATCTCTTCAGTAGCCATGAAAATATAATCATAAGCACCCATATTCTGTGGTTCTTCTTGAAGCCAAACGTAATGATCGACTTTAGAATACTTGCCAATCAAGGAAAGAAGATCTTCGAGATATAAAGGATACAAACTCTCAATACGCAAACAAGAAAAGTCTTTCTTACGTTCTTGAGGTAAGGCACCTTTAAAATCATAATATACTTTTCCAGAACACAATACTAATACCTTAGCATCATAATTGGGTTCGGCATCTTCAAGGATAGGACGAAACCCTCCTGGCTCAGTAAACTCATCAATAAAGCTTGTACATTCAGGATGCCGCAAAAGCATTTTTGGAGTGAAGATCACCAGGGGTAAAGATAAATCTCGTTTTGTATGTTCACGCAGGATACGGAAATATTGTACCGGAGTAGAAGGAATCACAACTTGAAAATTCCAATTCGCAGCAAGCTGTAAATACCTTTCTATACGCGCTGAAGAGTGTTCTGGTCCCTGCCCTTCGTAGCCATGAGGAAGAAGAACAACAAGATCAGAGTGCAGATCCCATTTTTGAATCGCAGATGAAATATACTGATCAAAAATAATCTGCGCTCCATTGGAAAAATCTCCAAATTGCGCTTCCCATAAAACAAGAGTACGCTCTGCTTGCTGAGCATAACCATATTCGAAGCCTAGAACAGCATATTCGGACAATGGCGAATTATAAATATCTACAGAGCCTTGATCAGGAGATAAATGATACAAAGGTGTGTAAGTATCTCCAGATTTGATATCGCTCCATAATAAATGTCGCTGGCTAAAGGTCCCACGAATAGCATCTTGTCCCGAAAGACGTAGGGAAAATTTCTCGATCAATAAAGAAGCAAAAGCAAGCTCTTCAGCCATCCCCCAATCAAAGCCAATTTCTCCTTTAGCCATTTTCATTCTCTTATCAAGCAGAGCTTTTACCTTAGGATGGGGCGTAAAGTTTTCGGGAAGACCACACAATTTAGAACTTATATGAAATACCGTATCACGTGTTAAGGATACATCGATATCATTTATTAATAACTCACCGAGATCCATACGATCGCAATGACGACAATCTCTTTTAGAGAGTTGGTGATTTTCTTCTTGCTTTAATGATTGGAATTCTACGTTGAGAACATCCTGAACGCCTTTTTCAAGTTTCTTCAAACTATCTTCAGAGATTTCTTCACGATAGTTATCTAATAAATACTTCTTATAAATCTCTCGAATGGTAAGCTTTTTCTTAATTTCATCGTAGAGCAGAGGTGCTGTTATCGAAGGGTCGTCACTTTCATTATGACCGTATTTACGATAACAGCATAAATCGATAATTACGTCACAACTAAATTCTTCACGTACCTTCAGGGAATACTCTATAGCCTGCAAACAAGCGACAACGTCCTCAGCATTTACACGAAATACCGGAATGCCCAACATCTTAGCAATATCTGTACAGTAAGGCGTGGAGCGCGATTCTCTAGGCTGAGCAGTAAATCCTATATGGTTGTTTACAACGATGTGTAACGTTCCCCCTGTGGAATACCCAGGGATCTGACTTAATTGTAAAGTCTCATACACAACTCCTTGTCCTGAAAATGCGGCATCGCCATGAACAAGAATCGCTAAACAAGAATGTTCCTTACCAGAATCTAGTTGATGTTGCAAAGCTGCCACAACACCTTCAACAACGGGATCCACTGCCTCTAAATGGCTAGGATTTGGCAACATTACGAATGTCACTTCCTCACCATTTTTACCAAGAGATCTAGATACATATCCCTTGTGATACTTCACATCACCAACTGTATCTAAACCTCGAGATGTAGGATTATCCTCAAATTCCATAAAAACTTGGGAATAAGGCTTTCCTAAAACATTAGTCAAAACATTCAAACGCCCACGGTGAGCCATACCAAGAATATAACTTGTGATATTTTGAGTAACACCATAGCGAACAAGATGTTCAAGCATGGAGACCAAACTTTCACAACCTTCTAAGGAGAACCTTTTCTGCCCTGTAAATTTTATTTGCAGAAACTCTTCAAAAAAGGTTGCCTTACATATATCTTGATAGGAACGCAAAAGCTCTTCTGGAGACCTTTGAGGAGGCTTACTCTCCATGAGCTTCCATACATACTCTTGCAATTGAGGAGAACACGCAAGGGTTTCTACAGAGATACTACGACAGTAAAAGTTTTTTAACGCTTGGATTAAATCACGCGCAGGAACTTTAGGCTGAGGGAGGAGACCTAAAGAAGGGACAATTTCATTAAGATCTATATTCTTGATCTTTTCTTGAATTAAAGGAGAAGGATTAACGGAAGTTAAGGGAGAAATCTGACTTTGTAAATAACCATAATAACGGTATATCATACAAAGAAACTGAGCTTTCTTTTCTTGCAGAGCAGCGTATGCTTCTTCATTTCCGGAAGAAGCTGAAGCAGCGCCCTCCTGACCTAATTGATATCCTTCAAAAAAATATTTCCATGAAGGATCCAAGGTTTCATGATTTAGAAATTTTTGAAACATAGCCTCGATCCAATCCATATCCGAAGAATGGACTTGTCCAGCAAACTCTGAATCCATATGATGTTTGTTCTCGATAGATGCGATCTGAATTTCGTTTCATAGCAAATTTTTATTTTTCAAAAAAAACAATCTTTGTTTTTTTTCTATAGTTGAAAAAAAGCAAAGGATACATTACACCTGCTCTCTAGAATACAGGATGGTGCCCACTAGATGAAAAGTGAACGTTTAAAAAAACTCGAATCTGAATTACGTGACTTAACCCAGTGGATGCAATTGGGTTTGGTTCCTAAAAAAGAAATCGACCGTCACAAAGAAGAAATGCGCTCTTTAGAAAACAAAATCCATGAGGAGAAGGAGCGTTTGCAACTGCTAAAAGAAAGCGGT
Source organism: Chlamydia buteonis (assembly GCF_900634605.1). Classification (NCBI taxonomy): domain Bacteria; kingdom Pseudomonadati; phylum Chlamydiota; class Chlamydiia; order Chlamydiales; family Chlamydiaceae; genus Chlamydia; species Chlamydia buteonis. The sequence goes on along the minus strand of NZ_CAAAFM010000002.1, from coordinate 140,524 downwards.
GAAGTTGAAGAGTTTGTTACTCCAAGACGCAGTCCTGCAAAAACCGTATATCCTGACGGGCCAAGCATGTCCGATATCGAGTTTGTTGAAGCTACAGAAACTGAAATTGATATTGACCCCGGTGAAACTGTAGAAATCGAACTTCATGATGAAGATCGAGAAGAAGGCGCTGTAGAAATTGATTACTCATATGACGACGATGAGGATCCGTTTAGCGACCGAAATCGTTGGAGACGTGGGGGCATTGTTGACCCCGATGCTAATGAATGGTAAATCGCCCTTAGCCCTTTATATCCATTTTCCTTTCTGTTCAAAGAAATGCCATTACTGTAGCTTTTATACGATTCCCTACAACTCTGAATCGATAAGTCTGTATTGTAATGCTATTCTTCAAGAGGGTTTGCAAAAACTTTCTACAATTAAGGACACGCATTTCATAGATACTGTATTTCTTGGTGGAGGAACACCCTCATTAATTCCTCCACAAAACCTCCACAACATCATTAAAACACTCGCTCCCGATGCTCAAGAAATCACCCTAGAGGCTAATCCCGAAGACCTTTCTGAATTTTATTTAAGAGAACTGATTCTCACTTCTGTTAATAGGATTAGCATTGGCGCACAAACTTTTCATGATCCCCTTCTGAAAGCTCTAGGGAGGATCCACTCCTCAGCAGCATCTATAGATGCTGTACACCGCTGTCATGAACATGGATATAACAATATCTCCGTGGATCTTATTTACGGTCTTCCAACACAATCCCTAGCAGATTTTATAGCTGATCTTCATCAGGCTCTTACTCTTCCTATTTCGCATATCTCTCTTTATAATCTAACCCTAGACCCCCATACATCTTTTTATAAGCACCGTCGTATTCTAGCTCCCTCTATTGCTAATGATGACATACTTGCCACTATGAGCCTATCTGCTGAAGAACTCCTTACCTCACGTGGATTTTCTCGTTATGAACTCGCCTCTTATGCCAAATCTGAAGCTCAATCAAAACATAATCTTTATTATTGGACAGATAAACCATTTTTAGGCTTAGGAGTTTCTGCCTCACAATATATTAATAAGGTGCGGTCAAAAAATTTCTCAAGAATCTCTCAGTATCTACGTGCGGTACGTAAAAATCTTCCTGTTCATGAATCTACAGAGAGCTTGCCAGAAAAAGAACGAATCAAAGAAGCGCTAGCTCTAAGATTACGTCTTACCAAAGGAGCTAGATGGAAAGATTTCCCTGCCATATTAATGGAGTCTCTTGCCTCCCTTCCTCTCATTAAAGAACTCTTCGATCGCAATAACGAATTTTTATTCTTAAATAAACAAGGTCGTTTATTTCATGATACTATTGCTGAAGAGATCATGAATATTTCTTTTTAATTTTAATAATAATTAACAACTGTTATTGGATTTATTAAAAAGACAATTAATTGTTATTAAAAATATGAAAGACAAAACAGATAATAACGAACTCAATGATTTCTCATTAGAAAATATCACAAGCAGAGTGCGAGCAAGAGCAGAGACTAACCCAGCTCTATTTACTCTAACGGGATCAACAATCACATCAACAAAACCCATTGATATGAATAGCCAAAATATTAGTGGGGTAGCTGATCCTAAACAAAATTCCGATGCCGTATCCCTAGGCTATTTACAATCCAACTACGTGTCAAAGACTGACCCGAATTCAGGGTACTTATCTACACAAGGTGGGACCATGTCAGGAAACATTAATATGAACGGGAACTCAATTATAAATGTGAAGATGCCTGAACAAAGCGAAACATTAAGGTCTTTAAACCCATCAGCTGCAGCAACCGTAGGCTATGTTATGAGTACAGCAGATACAGTAACAAATAATCCTCAAATTAATGAAGCAGTACAGAAAATTTCAGATGTATCCGGAAAAGTCAGTATAATTGAAGCCGCTTTAGGAATACCGCCGAGTCAAGAAAAACCACCAGAAGAAGAACAACCACCAGTTGAAGAACCTGCTCCGGATACTTCGCTATTTGTAAAAATCTCTGGTAGCACCATGTCAGGTGATTTAGACATGACAAACCACACAGTTAAAAATGTCAAAACCCCAACAGATTCTAATCCTAAAGATGCTGCTAATGTTGAGTATGTGCAATCTAAAATCACTACACCACAAATTGGTTTTTTAGGGAATACAATCACTGGACAAACACAAGTTACCGACTATTTTAACTGGAAAACAACTACTTCCCCTCCACTACCACTGGCTCCGAGTCAAGCGACCCCAGCTGTACCTGTTTCGGATCCAGATGGATCACCAACGACGCCTGCTCCCAATGTGCCCAAACCAGTACTTCCCCAACCGATAAGGATGGACTCCACTCCAGGTAGCCAACCGGGAGCAGACGAACCAGACGGAACAGAAGAACCGACAAAAACTGATAATGTAACCAGCACACCAATATCAGATAAGTACTTAAAAATTGAAGAGTCTGATACACAAACAATCAAAGTGTTATGTCCTGGGATTTTAATACTATCTGCAACAGCTAATTGGAGTGGTAACACTGCCGCAAATATTAGTGTTATATTAAATCCATCTACACAGGAAACAGAAAGATCAAGATTGGATAATAAAACTGCTGAAAGCGATACTGTAGTCTACACTGTCTCAGCTTTACAATCGGGACAGAACTTATTCTTTCAGATGCCCGTTCAACAACCTTCTGATCTCAAACTTAAACTTAATTCTACAACAAATGGCACTCCTGCCCGTGCTGGAGCAAAAAACCTAAACGCCTCTTCATGGTCGTGGCAAACGACTTTACTTCCGTCCAATTTCCAAACAGCTAGCATATAGTTGCTGTTCTAAAATAAGGCTAAGTTTATCACTTAGCCTTATTCATAATTTAATAGGCAGCTCCTATAAAAGTCACAGTCCAAGTGCGTTGAGAAACCTCTGGAGTAGACGAAATCTCAAAAATTAAGTCTGTTGATACTGATGCTCGATCACCAGGAACAAAAATATAAGTCTTTCCTATCAAGCTAGAGTTCGAATTCCCCGTCACTTTATAACACTCTTGTTTTTCTCCTCCTTGGGGTTGAAGGGATAACGCGCAACTAACCTCCACAGATTTAGCAGGCGGTGGAATAGGAGGGGTTGTTTGAGTAAAGTCATAGAGAAAAGAAACACAATAAACACCTCTGCGCAATAGCGTAATGCTATTTTCATCTTTAGTCTGGATATATAGCTCAGAATTTTTAGATTTATCATAACCTGTGGATGATGACCCATTAGAAGCACCTTGTTTTAAACAGACAAACGGTATGTCCATACCCGACCAATTTGGATATGAATTATTGCCACTTGTTAAACTCTTTAACGTTTCTGTTATATCGCCTACAGCAACAATTCTTTGAAGATCATCCTTTGAAGTTCCTGTAGAAATAGCTCCTAAAGCAGCCGTTGTTTTATTTTTTGGATTTTCTGATATCAAAAGATTAGTAATGGTAGGTTCTGGTGTTGTTGGCGATCCTTGTTCACTTTTTTGAAATCCCAAATCTCCCTGCATAGAATTCCCACCAGCACGCACTAACCACTTCGCCTCTTGGGGTTTTTTAAGAGTTACATCAGGTTGTATTCCTGTATCCCCAAGAGTAGGTGTTCCTAGATCTTGAATAATTTTATCCAAACCATTTGCAGATGTAAGTTGATTGATACGATTAATAAGATCGGTTACCTTGTGAGCAAGAGTACCTATATCCTCTTCTACCATACCAACAGACGCAATATCGGTAGAGTTCACAAAAGTGGTTTTATACGAAGTAGGTAGACCAACTACAGTATAAGAAGATCCCATGTCGATATCACCAATCATTAATCCTCCGGTACTTCTTAAAAAGGCTCCCGTCGTAGTGATATCTCCTTTTTGCAGGTAATCACTGAGGTCACTTTTTAAAGCAATACTCCCATTAGGGGCAGGGTCATTATTACCTCTGACTATGTTTGTAATTCTTTGATTGGAAACGTTCCATGGTTGACGCATGACATTCTTACTCGTGCCATTACTATCATTAACACAAGAAAATAGAATTTTCTCATCTGGAATCACGTTCTGATTTTCAACAACCTCATTCTCATTATTGGAAGTTTCGTTTAATTCCTCAGGAGTAGTAGCACTAGAATACTGCGTTTTTATATTTTTAATTATATTTTTCATTTTTTAATTTATTAAAAACTTCTATTGATCAATTTCAAACACCAAATAGAACAAAACATTATTTTAAAGTATAAAAATTATTTTATAATAAAAATCTCGACGGATTTACAGAGGACAAGCTAAGGTATAGTGATCGAAAAACATGGAGAGTGTTGTGCCGCAACAAAGCATTATGTCAACGATCGTAAATTTGATCTTTTTTCTATCACCGTCTATACCCGTATTAATTTTTTATAGAATGTTATTCAAAGGAGAACCCTTAGCCCCTAAGAAACATTTTAGAAAGTACAAGAATCTTCTATTCCTATGTGCGTTTATTATCATTGCTACGCCTATCTTATGGAATGTGCTGTACATCGTAGCCATGGCCTCTGGAAAAATCAGAATACGAAAGACTGTGCCTTCTATGGATCCAGGATACATAAAATTGATGGGGACACCGATTCTTGTCTTATTTATTTGGTCATTAATAGAACCATTTATTCTTTGTAAGAAAATGCGTAAGATTAAAAATCACTACGCAAAACTAGCGAAAGAAGCAGAAAATGCTTCTGTGAAAACTGAACAACCTCCTGCTGTGAAGTGCTGCTCAGGACACTCCTGCTGTAGCAACATCTCAGATATATAGGAAGCATGTATTGAGGAATCTTAAACCAAGATTCCTCTTAAAATTCTCCATCGATTTATCTTGGAGTGTGAAAGAGAAAAATCGTAGGTGTCTTCGTAATTTTTTGCGTCACCTCATCGAGATCTTTAGATTGTAACCACACGTCTACGGATCTTGTAGAAACAAATTCTTGATCACCAGTAAGATCTATGCCTACGCATAGATCAGCATGACCCGGTAAAACTTCTAATAACGCTTGAAATGTATGAACATTACGGTAAGGTGTTTCTATACATATTTGTGTATGTTGTTTTCTGGATCCGCTCTTTATACACCGTTCCCTATCCCTAGAATTTTGCGGAAGATAACCCAAAAAAGAAAAGTTTTGTCCTGGCAAACCTGATAACATTAAGGCCAATGTTATAGAACATGGACCTGAAAATGCTTGAATGGACAAATTAAGAGCGCGAGCACGACGTACGAGTCCTGCTCCTGGGTCTGCTATACAGGGGAGGCCCGAGTCAGAAACCAATCCCCAGCTTTCTTTTTTTTTTACAATAGGCTCAAGATAAAAATCCCAAGCCTTTACAGACCGTGCGTTCTTACTTAATACTGCTATAGGAAACTTGTGTGTTTCCTGAACTTTCCATAAACTCAGGAAAGTACGACCACCACGATCACTCTCTGCAATTAAACCTTGGAGTTTAGGGATAACTTCACTTATACCCGCAGGTAAAAGATCCACTCGTCGATTTCCTAAAGTATTTGGGAAAATATACAAAGTCATGTACTTGTCATCCTAATCAGCAAAGTTTCCATAGCTATTATAGAATCTTGAGTATTATTCTTGATAATACTCTCAGCATAAAATAAATAACTCAAAGCTTGATAGAGCCGTTCTTTCCCATAGGCAATAAAAAAGCGATGTTTCCTATCCTCTGTTTCTTCTTCTAAACTACGTAAGCCGTACAAACACTGCCCACGAAGAAAAGCTATTAATCCCAAAGGTTCTTCCCCATGTTCATGCAACAAAGCGTGAAGTATTGCTTGACTTGCAGAAGTATTCCTTTGAAGTACAACATCGCGTAATTTCCATAGAGATACCTGCTCTTGTTTCACGACAAAGTTTTCAATATCGTTGTACTCTAGAACTTGCTTTTTCCCTAAACAGCAAAGCAACTTATGAAATTCCCCAAGAAGATTATGCATTTCCACTTGGGGTAATTTCTTAATAAATACTGAAGCCAAGGCTAAAGAACAGGAAATGCCTAAAAGGGAAGCTTTTTGAGATAGGAGGATAGCCATACGCTTCTCCACATCAGACTGCCATTCACCAAATAACGATAAGAACACTGCAGAAAGAAGCTCCTTCCGCAAAGACTGGAAAAACGACTGCTTAGTGGTAAATAACATTAAGGTAAGATGAGGATTAGGATTTCTAGCATAGCGAGCTAGAAAATCACGCGTTTGCTGGGATAGCTTCTCTGCTTGGAAAACGGAAACAACTTCTTTAGAGGAAAATAACCCATAAGATTCCGTCCACTTTGACAAGTCGGTAATTGTTAATCCCAAAGCATCAACTTCCTGAACTTTCCCAGGAATAAGCAATTCTACACACACTCGCCGATCTTCTTCAGAATTTGAGCCAATGACTGTGAGGTGCGGAGCCTTTTCCTTGTAGAATTTGGAAAAATCTTGGAAGCAAGTGTAGTCTTGCATCTCCTAAACCTCCTAGCACAGATAAGGGTAGAGACTTAGTATACCCATTACGAATCTAACTGTACAGAGAGAGTCGATAGAATCCTCGGTATAAACAAAAAAACGGTAAGAGATCTTCTATATCCTCTTACCGTTCTCCATCGCCTAACGAAATGAGTTCCTATCGAGAAACGAGTTTCATTAATTGTTGACGCCAGCCATGAGCTGTACGAACACGGCTTTTAGAACCACAGCGTCTTTTTGCTGAAGAAGCGCATACACGTTGGCAAGAAGCTGTGTGTTTGTGATGCTTATGGCATGACATAGCAGGTTTTGCTACTGATTTTCTACCAGCAGGCTTACGAGCTGCCTTTCTAACCGCAGGCTTGCGAGCAGTAGTCGTTTTGGCGGCTGTCTTACGAACTGCCTTTCTAACCGCAGGCTTTCTAGTAGCAGTCTTCTTAGCAGTAGCTTTTTTAGCTACAGTCTTGCGAGCAGTAGTCTTTTTAGCAGCTGTCTTACGAACTGCCTTTCTAACCGCAGGCTTTCTAATAGCAGTCTTCTTAGCAGTAGCTTTTTTAGCTACAGTCTTGCGAGCAGTAGTCTTTTTAGCAGCTGTCTTACGAACTGC